>CAHJXF010000268.1 GCA_903644065.1 Betaproteobacteria bacterium | reverse complement strand
CGGGCGGGAACGCACGCCGGCCGCGCGGACCTCGACCGCCGCCGCCGTCACGCGGGCAGCCGACCGCTGCCGCTAAAATGCGCGGCGCTCCACGCGGTTCGCACCGCCCCATCCCGTCCATGAAGACCTTCCAGCAGATCATCGTCGCGTTGCAGACCTACTGGGCCGAGCAGGGCTGCGCGCTGCTGCAGCCGTTCGACCTCGAGGTCGGCGCCGGCACGTCGCATCCCGCCACGTTCCTGCGCGCGCTCGGGCCCGAACCGTGGCAGGCGGCCTATGTGCAGCCGTCGCGTCGCCCGAAGGACGGGCGCTACGGCGAGAACCCCAACCGGCTGCAGCACTACTACCAGTACCAGGTGGTGCTGAAGCCGTCGCCGCCGGACATCCTCGAGCTCTATCTCGGCTCGCTCGAGGCGCTCGGCTTCGACCTGCAGCGCAACGACGTGCGCTTCGTCGAGGACGACTGGGAGAACCCCACGCTGGGTGCGTGGGGCCTCGGCTGGGAGGTGTGGATGAACGGCATGGAGATCACGCAGTTCACCTACTTCCAGCAGGTGGGCGGCCTGGACTGCCGCCCGATCACCGGCGAGATCACCTACGGCCTCGAGCGCCTCGCGATGTACCTGCAGGGCAAGGACAACGTGTACGACCTGGTGTGGACCGAGAGCGGCCGTGGCGACGCGACGCGCCGGGTGCTGACCTACGGCGACGTGTATCACCAGAACGAGGTCGAGCAGTCGACCTACAACTTCGAGCACAGCGACGTGACGATGCTGCTCGCGCATTTCGCCGACTACGAGCAGCAGGCCGGCGCGCTGATGCGAGCCGACCTCGCGCTGCCGGCCTACGAGATGGTGCTGAAGGCGGCGCACACCTTCAACCTGCTCGACGCGCGCGGCGCGATCTCGGTCACCGAACGCGCGGCCTACATGGGCCGCATCCGCAAGCTGTCGCGGGCGGTGGCCGAGTCGTATTTCGCTTCGCGCGAGCGGCTGGGCTTCCCGATGGGCGGCGCACCAATTGGTAGCTTGGTAAAGCAGGCCGCTTGATGACTGGCGCCACGCTACTCATCGAGCTAGTGACGGAAGAGTTGCCTCCAAAGGTCCTACGAGCTTTGAGTGAATCATTTGCCTCGGGCTTGGTTGATGGTCTGCGCCGAACAGGCCTAATGAATCGCACGACTCCTCATGTTGAAACTTACGCAACACCGCGCCGACTAGCTGTCTCAATTGGCGAAGTCTTAAAGATCGGCGCCGAGCGTGAGATCACCAATCGACTAATGCCGGCTTCGATTGCGTTGGATGCAAACGGTCAGCCAACGGAGGCACTACGCAAGCGACTTAATAAGATGGGACGGGAAGCGTTGCTGACGGCGCCGAAATATGAAGACGGTAGCGATTCTTTGTACTTCGAGGGCGAAGGCAAAGCCAAGGCCGCCTATCTCCGGACCATTTCTTCAGGTCGGCCTCTCGCAGCAGCGCTTCAAGAGATTCTCGACGACGCGCTCGCCAAGCTGCCGTTTCCGAGGCGCATGAGCTACCAGCGCTACGCGTCCGACGGTGCCGGCGACGCCAACGCCGACCCCGACGCGGGCATCGAGTCGACGCTGCAGTTCGTGCGGCCGGCGCACGGTCTCGTCGCGTTGCACGGCGCCGATCTCGTCGACGTCCGCGCGCTCGGCCTCGCGGCCGGGCGGATCACCGCGGGTCATCGTTTCATCGGCATGCGGCACATGACCCTCGACCATGCGGACGACTATGCGACGACGTTGCGCGACGACGGCAAGGTGATCGCCGGGTTCGCCGAGCGCCGCGACGTCATCCGTGCGGGCCTCGTCGAAGCCGCCGGCGCCGATCGCGTCGTGATGCCCGACGCGCTGCTCGACGAGGTGACGGCGCTGGTCGAGTGGCCGGTCGTGTATCGCGGCACCTTCGACCCGCGCTTCCTCGAGGTGCCGCAGGAGTGCCTGATCCTGACGATGCAGCAGAACCAGAAGTACTTCGCGCTGACCGATGCGGACGATCGGCTGGTCGACCGCTTCCTGGTCGTGTCGAACCTCGCGACCGACGACCCGTCGCGCATCGTCGAAGGCAACGAGCGGGTGCTGCGCGCGCGGCTCGCGGACGCCCGTTTCTTCTACGACCAGGATCGCAAGCGCTCGCTCGAGTCGCGCGTCGACGGACTGAAGACGGTCGTCTATCACAACCGGCTCGGCTCGCAGTACGACCGCATGCAGCGGGTCGAGGCGCTGGCCCGTCGCGTCGCCGAACTGCTTGGGGTCGATGCCGTCGATGCGCAGCGTGCGGCGCGGCTCGCGAAGGCCGACCTCGTCACCGACATGGTCGGCGAATTCCCGGAACTGCAGGGACTCATGGGTCGCTACTACGCGACGCACGACGGCGAGAAGGCCGAGGTCGCGACGGCGATCGAGGAGCAGTACCGGCCGCGCTTCGCGGGCGACGCGTTGCCCGGGACGACGACCGGCACCTGCCTCGCGCTCGCCGACAAGCTCGAGACGCTGGTGGGCCTGTTCGGCATCGGCGCCGTGCCCACCGGCGACAAGGACCCGTTCGCGCTGCGGCGCCATGCGCTCGGCGTCGTGCGGATCCTGATCGAGACGCCGCTGCGCATCGATCTCGCGACGCTGGTCGACGCTGCGCTGCGCGTCGTGCCGTCGACCGAAGACGTCGGTCTCGTTCGCGCGGCGCTTCTCGACTTCTTTCGCGTTCGCATCGCCAGCTATTGCCGCGATCTCGGCTATTCGACCAACGAAGTCGAAGCGGTTCTGTACGGCGAGGGACCGATCGCCGACCTGCCGAAGCGGCTCGAGGCGGTCCGCGCGTTCGCGCTGCTGCCCGAGTCGGCGAGCCTCGCTTCGGCCGACAAGCGCGTCCGCAACATCCTCGGCAAGTCGGCCGACGCGCACGGCCACGAGCTCGACGTCGGGCTGCTCGACGTCCCGTCCGAGATCGCGCTGCACGACGCGCTTCGCGACGTGGCGCCGCGCTCGGAACGCGCCCACGGCGAAGGCGACTTCAAGTCGTCGCTGCTCGCGCTCGCGTCGTTGAAGGAACCGGTCGACCGCTTCTTCGACGAGGTGATGGTCAACACCGACGATCCGGCCGTCCGCGCCAACCGCCTCGGCCTGCTGGCATCGCTTCACGTCGCGATGAACCGCATCGCCGACCTGTCGAAGCTCGCAGCCTGAGCGCGCCGACCCGCGACGCATGAAGCTCGTCATCCTCGACCGCGACGGCGTGATCAACCACGACAGCGACCACTACATCAAGTCGCCCGAGGAATGGACGCCGATCCCCGGCAGCCTGGCCGCGGTCGCGTCGCTGAACCAGAACGGCTGGCGGGTCGCGGTGGCCACCAACCAGTCGGGCCTGGGTCGCGGCCTCTTCGACATGCACGCGCTGAACGCGATGCACGCGAAGATGCACAAGGCGCTCGCCGCCGTCGGCGGCCGCGTCGACGCCGTGTTCTTCTGCCCGCACGTGCCCGAGGACCTGTGCGATTGCCGGAAACCCCTGCCCGGCCTTTTCATCCGCATCGCCGAACGCTTCGGCGTGCCGATGGCCGACGTCCCGATGGTCGGCGACTCGCATCGCGACCTCGAAGCCGGTGCGGCTGCGGGCTGTCCCACGCTGCTGGTGCGAACCGGCAAGGGCGAGGCGACGCTGGCCCGCGGCGACCTGCCGCCGGGCACGCTGGTGTTCGACGACCTGGCCGCGGCCGCGCGCCACCTGATCGCGCTGCCGTCGCGCCGGAAGT
The DNA here is from genome assembly GCA_903644065.1 of Betaproteobacteria bacterium. Lineage (GTDB taxonomy): Bacteria > Pseudomonadota > Gammaproteobacteria > Burkholderiales > Burkholderiaceae_D > CAHJXF01. The sequence continues at coordinate 1,273 of CAHJXF010000268.1, read as the reverse complement.
TCGGTTGAGCCGGCCGGCCGACGCAGGACGACCGACCCGACCGACCCCGCCGCTCGACCGCCCCGACCGCCCCTGCACGTCCCGCATCCGATGCTCGCCCTGCGCTCGCTGCTGTTCCTGATCTTCGCCACGCTGACGGTGATTCCGTTCGCCGTCATGAGCGTGCTGATCCTGCCGCTGCCGCTGCACTGGCGCTACTTCCTGGTCATCAAGTGGACGGCGCTCGTGGTGTGGGGTGCCCGCTTCTTCTGCGGCATCCGCTGGGAGATGAAGGGCACCGCGAACCTGCCCGACGGCCCGTGCGTATTGCTGTCGAAGCACCAGTCGGCCTGGGAGACCATGTTCATTCCGAGCCACATGCCGCGCGAGGTGTGCTTCGTGTACAAGCGCGAGCTCCACTGGGTGCCGTTCTTCGGCTGGGGCATCGCGTCGCTCAAGATGATCCACATCGATCGCGGCCATGGGCGCGGCGCGTTCGAGTCGGTCGTGGCGCAGGGCACGCAACGGCTCGCCGAAGGCCGCTGGATCATCATGTTCCCGGAAGGCACCCGCGTGCCGGTCGGCGAGCGACGTCCGTACAAGCAGGGCGGCACGCGGCTCGCGGCGCGCATCGGCGTGCCGGTGGTGCCCATCGCGCACAACGCCGGCCACTGCTGGCCGCGCAACAGCTTCATCAAGAAGCCGGGCCTGGTCACGGTGTCGATCGGTCCGCCCATCTCGTCGGACGGCAAGTCGTCCGAGGCGCTGATGAGCGAGGTCGAGCGATGGATCGAGACGGAAGTGACCCGGCTCGGACCGAACCGTGAGCGCGCCGATGGCCCCGCGCGCTGACCGCCTCGGCCGCCTGCTGTCGGGGCTCGCCCGACAGCTCGAACTGCCGTTCTTCGGGGGCGCCTCGACCGCGCGCGGCGAGCAGGGTCCGCACGCCGGATCGCGCGGCGAGGCGACGAGGCCACCCCGCGTCCCGCCGGACGGGCGACGTCCGGCGACCGATCCGCAACAGCACCGCATCCGCTTCGGCGAACGCACGCTCGACTACGCGCTCCGGCGCGCACGACGAAAGACGATCGGCTTCACGATCAGCGCGAGCGGACTGACCGTCACCGCGCCGCGCTGGGTCGGCATCGCGCAGATCGAGGGGGCGCTGCACGAGCGCGAGACGTGGATCCTGGCCAAGCTCGCGGACATGCGGCGCCATCAGGCGGCCATTCCGCAGGTGGCCTGGGAGGACGGCGGCACGCTGCCCTATCGCGGCGAGCCGATCGTGCTGCGG
>CAHJXF010000267.1 GCA_903644065.1 Betaproteobacteria bacterium | reverse complement strand
GCGTGGTGTCGGCCGGAGCAGGAGCCGGCGTCGTCGTCGTGGTGGTCGTGGACGTCGCGTCTTCCTTCTTGCCGCAAGCGGTGAGCGAAATGGCCAGCAACGAGGCAACGAGCAGGGTCTTTTTCATAGTTCCTTCCTTGGAGAATGAGCGCGTTCTCGGCGCCGGATGCCCTTTGCGAACCGGGGTTCGGGCCGTAGCGTCCCGACCTTCGATCCTTGGGCGGCTGCACCGCGCGAGGCGTGATGCGTCAAAGCGGAATCGCGTGGGTCGTGATTATAGAGCAATGCGCCCGCGGAACCGCGTTCGGATGCCGTCGACGACGGCGAGTTCCCCCCGCCGCGACCATTCGCGGCGAATCTGTGCACGGATCAACCCAGGCCGAGCGTGGTCGCGGCGAGCGTCGCGGACGATTCTTCCCAGAGGGTCTCGAACTGGTCGAGCCAGGGGCGGGCTGCCGCGGGATCAAACTCGGCGGCGCCGCGCAGGTGATCGCGATGGAAGCGGCGCACCAGCAGCGACCGGTCGGCGATCAGCATCGAACAGCTGTCGCCGAAGCGGGCCGCGGCATGCGCCGGCACGACGCGGCACTGCGCGTTGACGGCATGCGCGCGGATCACCTGCATGAAGCGCGGGACGGCGGACGGGATGCGCTCGCTGTCGAGCGCCAGCAGCCGCAGCTGATTGGCCGGGCTGTCGCGCAGGAAGCGCTGCAGGGTCGAGGCGAAGACGGGGTCCGCGAGCGGCCAGTCGGCAAAGTCGCGATCGGCGAGCCAGACCTCCCGCTGCGCGCGTCGCAGCGCTTCCTGCAGGTGGCCGACGAACGCCGCTCGCGTGTCGAACGGCGTCCGCACGAAAGCGCTGGCGTCGGCCGCGAGCCGGGGATCGGATTCAGGCTGCATCGGAGGCTCCGTCGTTGAAGTGGATCCAGCCCGCACTCCACCACGCGTGCAGCAGCACGCGCGCCGCCGGTACCGCCAGCGCGGCGGCCGTCGAGGATCCATCGAGCCGGCGGTGGTCGATGAGGCGGCGCAGGGCCGGACCGGCGTGGGTCGGCAGGTCGCAGGCGTCGCCGGCGATATAGCCGCGCGAGCCGCGATACAGCGCGATCGTTCGCGGGTCGAGTCGCACGCCGGTCTTGCCGGCCTGTCGCACGAACCGCTCGACCGACCGCGGCGCCGGCGGATCGAAGAAGACCTGCGGCTTCGGTTCGCTGAAATGACGGCCGACGAAGCGTTCGACGTCGCGCGGCGACCAGCGGATGCGCGCGAGGCGATCCACGATCGCCTGTAGCAGCGTCTCGTCCAGGGCGCCCGGCGTGTCGGTGGCCGGACGGCCGGCATCGCCCGGTCGTCCGTCGGGCCACGAACGCTCCGCGAGGTCGAACAGGAACTGTTGCGACAACTCGTTCCACGACGGCGCGCGAAAACCGATCGACGCGGTCAGGCAGGGTCCGAGCGCCACGCCTTCGTGGGCGCACGACGGCGGCAGGTACAGCATGTCGCCGGGCTCCAGCACGGCCTCGTCGGTGGGGGCGAAGTGTCGCAACAGCTTGAGCGGCACGCCCGGCACCAACGCCCGATCGCGCGCCGACCGCGCAGCGCCGCGCCGCCAGCGCCAGCGCCGCCGGCCCGCGACCTGCAGCAGGAACACGTCGTACGAGTCGAGGTGCGGTCCGACGCCACCCCCGTCGGTCGCATAGCTGATCATCAGGTCGTCGAGGCGCATCGCCGGGACGAAGTCGAAACGCCGCATCAATCGGTCGGCGCGTTCGTCGTGCAGGTTGACGCCCTGCACCAGCAGAGACCAGTCGCGCTTGCGCCGCGGCAGACGATCGAAGGGCCCCGTCTCCATCGACCAGCGTCCGCCGACGACTTCGACGAGCCGGGACTCGACGTCGTCGCGCGCCGCCAGCGCGGCGAGCGCGTCGCGATCCGGCAGGTCGTCGATGTCGTCCACCGCTCGACGGATCAGCAACGGTCTGCGCTGCCAGTGACGCGCCAGGAAGGCCTCGGCGTCGAGACCGCCGAGCAGGCGTCGTCGTGCGTCGCGACGGTTCGGATCGAGGAGGCGGGCCATGGGCGCACATGATAGTTGCGGATGCGCGGCACGCCGCGCAGCAAGGCCTCGCATGGGGACCGCTGCGTATAATCGGTGCTCGACCATCGAACGCGTCGCAGGCTCATTCCCCCATGAAGATCGGCAAGAACAGCGTCGTCACGCTCAAGTACAAGCTCACCGACGCGCAGGGCGAATTCATCGAAGAGACCGAGGAGCCGGTGGAGTACCTGCACGGGGGCTACGACGGCATCTTTCCGCGCGTCGAAGAGGCGCTCGAAGGGCAGGAGGCCGGTTTCACCACCGCGATGCAGCTCGAGCCCCAGGACGCGTTCGGCGAGTACGACGCGGAGCAGGTGCGCGTCGAAGCGCGCGCCAAGTTCCCCGAGCCGCTCGAGGTCGGCATGCGCTTCGAAGGCGTGCCCGAGGACGAGGAGGAGGAAGCGGAGATCCTGACGATCACCGACCTGACCCCGGACACGGTGGTCCTCGACGCGAACCATCCGCTGGCCGGCATCGCGCTCAGGTTCTCGTGCGAGGTGCTCGACGTCCGTGCCGCGAGCGAGGACGAAGTGGTCCATGGTCATGCCCACGGCGCGCATTCGCACGAGGACGAGGACGAGGACGAGGACGACGACGAGGCGGGCGGCAAGCACCTGCATTGATCGTCTCGCGTCGCGCTGTAACGCGCGGTAAGCGCGACGGACGGATCGGCGGGACGGCGCGGCCGTGGCGATACGCCTCGTAACAAACCCGTGCCGATGGCGGTCGGCCCGACCGGCGGTGCCGCGTTGATCTCTCATTCAACGCGGAGATCGACATGAAATCGTTTGCGCTCGCAGTGCTCGTCGTCGCCGGCTTGGCCGGTTGTGCGGTGGTGCCGATCGGTCCGCCGATCTACGTCGGCGTCGGCTTCCACGGCGGTTATGGCGGGGGCGGTTATGGCGGGGGCGGCTACGGCGGCGGTTACCGCGGCGGTCGCTATTGACGCCGACCGGTTCCGTCGACGCAGGCGGACCCGGCCGCCCCGTCGACGCGTGGTCTAGGGCGCGGCCGGCTTCGGATAGATCAGCGCCCGGACACCCGAGCGATCGAACGGCTTCCACGCCCCTTCGGGCTGCGCCAGTCGATCGGCCACCGCGTACAGCACCGCCGGGTTGACGCCCAGCCCGAGGTGGCTCGCGACGACTTCGATGTTTTCGGACGTCGCGCTGACATCGTCGATGCTGGTTGGCCACGCGACGATGCCGTCGGTGCGGCTGTAGATCGACGTCGCCGGCATCGTCAGCCGGCCGCGCAGCCGCTCGTGCGCGGTCGGGTCGTCCGACTTCTGGCCGCTGGCCCATTCGTAGACTCGCCACGCGTTGGTCGACCGCGGTGACCCTGCGAAGGGGCTACCCAGCGTGATGACGCTGCGGACCGTGTCCGGACGGTGCTTGCCGAGCACGCGGGCGTAGAGACCACCCAGGCTCCAGCCGACCAGGCTGACCTTTTGCCCGTGCTTCTGCGCGAGCGTGTCGAGGCGCGCGAACATCGCCTGCTCAACGCCTTTCCGCAACCCGAGGTTGCGTCCCTGCTGCCAGCCGTGCACCTGATACCCGCGTTCGCGCAGGTAGCGCCGCAGCACGCGCGTCGACAGGTCGCTCGCGACCAGGCCCGGCAGCACCAGCACCGGATGCCCGTCGCCCCGCGGCGCGGCGAGCGACAGCCAGGGCCACATCGACACCGTGGCGCCCAGTTCGAGCGGCGCGCGGCCCTCGAGCAGTTGCAGCAGGCGCGAAGGCGGTTTCGTCGATCGCACGGGTTTCGTTTGCCGGGTCAGCGTGTTCATGTCGTCATTCCTCCATCCATCTCGATCGTTCGTCGGGCCGGATCCGTCGCTGCGACGTCATCGCCGCATCCGGTTCAGCGCAGGTACTTGCCGCGCAGGTAGTTCAGGTAGTCGCGCGCCTCGCCCACGACGTAGGGCGACAGCAGCGTCAGCGTGTAGTAGGCGGCGAAGCCCGGTCCCGCCGGATCGGTGCGCCCGCTGCGCGGCGTGAGCCGCGCGAACGAGAACCAGCAGGTGGTGGTGAAGACCATCTGCAGGGCCAGCATCTCGACTTCCTCGATCGACGCCTTCAGCACGCCGGCCGCGGCCAGCCGCGCGCAGAGTTCGCGCGACGCGATCAGGTTGGCCGTCACCAGCGCCTGGGCGGCACCCTCCAGCGCCGGATACTCGTGGAGCAGGAACGCCACGTCGCGATATACGAAGCGATAGGCGTCGATGGCTTCGAAGGTCATGTGCAGCGTCAACCACACGTCGTCGATGGCAGCCACGCCGGCTGCCGCTTCGAGGCAGGGCGCGACGCGCGCCTCGAAGCGACGGAACAGCCACTCGACGATCTGCTGCTTGGTGTTGAAGTGGTAGTGCAGGTTGCCCGGGCTGATCTCGACCTCGGCGGCGATGCGATGGGTCGACACCGCCGCGATGCCCTCGCGATTGAACAGTCCGAGACTGACTTCGAGGATCCGGTCGCGCGTGCTCGTGCCGGCCATGCGTCAGCCGGCCGCCGGACGACTTCGGATCGACGGACAGGTCATCGGTTCGCGGCGTGATCGGCCGACGACGGGTCAGCGCTTGCGCGATTGCGCTTCGAGCCGTGCGATGGCTTCGCGCAGTCGCTCGACCTCGGCGACCAGTTCCGCGAACGCCTCCACCGTTGGCACGCCGAGATGCTGCATCGACTTCGCCACGCGCTGGTCGAACACGTCCTCGAACTTCTTGAAGCCGAACGGATCGAGCGAAGTCGCCGCGCCCGGTTCGGCGGACGCTTCGGCCGCATCGCGCCTGGGTCCGAGACCGAGCAGCGATTCGAACACGCGACTCTGCCGCGCCACCGCTTCCTCGTGCACGTTGCTGAGCGCCTTGATGCCGGCGGTCAGCAGGTTCTTCGACGTTCGAAGCGGCGCCGCGGGCGCGGGTGCCGGCGCCGCGATCCGCGGCTCGTCGGCCGGCGC
>CAHJXF010000266.1 GCA_903644065.1 Betaproteobacteria bacterium | reverse complement strand
GCCGTGCGCCGCCGCCGCTTCGGAGGCCGGGCCCGCGCGTTCGAGCGTCGGGTCCGTGCCGCCGATCGGCCAGTCGAGTGCGCCGCGCGTCGCGGCCCAGTGATCGCGGACCCAGCCGAGGTAGCTTCCCCAGTTCGCCGACCACGGCATGCCGCTCAACAACAGCAGCAACGTGACGACGGAGATCCAGAGACCCGACACCGAGTGGAGGTCGCGCCAGAAAGGGCGGCCGCGCTGACCGAGCCGTGGATAGACCAGTCCGGCGAGTCGCCATCGGCCCCGCGGCAGCCACAGGTAGAGCCCGGTCAGGATCATGACGATGCCCCAGGACCCGGCCAGCTCGACGAGCATCGAGCCGCGCGCGCCGAGCAGCAGTTCGCCATGCAGGCTGGCGATCCGGTCCATCAGGCGGTGATCGTCCTGGACGATCTCCATCGCGCGCAAGGTCCCGGGGTGGACGTACACGCGATACAGCCGTCCGTCGCGCGTCACGACGACCTGGGCCGCGCCGTTCGGCGTGGCCGGCGGCTCGTAGTGGCTGAACGACGAACCCGGCACCGCCTCGCCGGCCGCCGACGCCTCGCGCGACGGCAGGGCGCGCGGCCCTTCGAGAGGCAGGTTCTCGTAGGGACGGTCGAGCCACGCCTCGACCTGCGGGCGAAACACGTAGATCGAGCCGGTAACGGCGAGCCAGCAGAAGAACGGCAGGCAGAACAGCCCGGCGTAGAAATGCCAGCGGCGGAACGTCGCATCGTCCGGCAGGTAGCGACGCGTCGCGCGCGACGAGGAGGTCACTGGCATTCCTCACGTTGATTGCCGAGCCGGGTCCGATACATGGACGGCGCACCGCACGCGGAACGTCTCGGACCGACCGGCAAGTTGTCGAATGGCATTCGGTATCGACCGTCAGTACCGGTACGACACGGTCGCCTGGGCGGACAGCGGCCGGCTCGGGTCGAGCGTGTAGTTGAAGCTGCCCGCCGAGCCGCCGGTGTAGTACTTCCGGTCGAAGACGTTCAACACGTTGAGCTGGGTCCGCCACGGGCCGCGCTGGTAGGACAGCGAAGCGTCCACGCGAACGTAGCCGGACAGCTTGTACGTGTTGGGCAGGTTCGCTTCGCGCGCGCCCACGTAGTAGGCGCCGGCGCCGACGCCGAACCCCGGGAGGGTACGGAATTCGTAAGTGCTCCAGACGCTGGCATGGTGCCGCGGGACATTGGACAGGTGGTCGCCGACCGGCAGGCTGGTATCGCTCCTGACCGTCGCATCGATGTAGGCGTAGGTGGCGATCACTTTCCAGCCGGTCAGGATGGTCCCGGCGAGATCGACCTCGATGCCGCGGCTATTTTGCTTGCCGGTCAGCACCTGACGCGTCGGATCGACCGGATCGGTGGTCAGGATGTTGCTGCGGTCGAGGTCGAAGACGGCGAGCGTCGCATTCAGGCGGTCCTCGACGAACGTCTGCTTCACGCCCACTTCGCTCTGCTTGGCGATCTCGGCGTCGTAGACGTTTTCGTTCACGCCGTGCCCGACGTTGGGCGCATGACTGCGGCTCCAGTCCGCGAACAGCGACGTGCGATCGGTGGGCTGCCAGACCACCCCGACGCGGGGCGAGAAAGCCGTCTGCCGGTTGTTGCCGGTCTCCTGGTCGCCGATCAGGGCCCGGTTGACGAATCGATCGGCTCGCAGGCCCGCGAGCAGCTTCAGCTGCGGCGCGACCTCGATCAGGTCCTGTCCGTAGACGCCGAAGTCCTTCCCTTGTCCCTGATGGGAAGGATAGGTCGTCAACGGCGTGAGTCCCGACCGATAGCCCGGATCGAAGAGATCCAGCGTCAGCCCGGAGGCCGTCGACCCGCGGCCGCCCTGCTCGAGGTAGCCGTAGTCGACACCGACGAGGAGCGAGTGCTTCAGCCGGCCGGTCGAGAAGAAGCCGACCAGTTCCGCCTGCGCCGAGTACTGCTTCGAGGCCTCGTTCGCATCGCTGTAGACCGTGAAGTCCAGTCGGTTGCCGTCGGGCACGGTGCTGTCGGGGAAGGTCTGGGTCGAGAGCTGATGCGCGTAGGCGTACTGCGACGCCAGGCGCAATTTCCAGTTCGCGCCGAGCGCCTGCTCGAATTGCAGGGTGGCCGATCGAGTGTCGTTCCTGCCGTAGTCCCCGGCGACGCCGGGATAGACGCCCTCGGCCAGGCCGTAATACCGAGTTCGCGAGAGATTCCGATAATCGGGCACGTCGGGGACGCCGAAATCGAAACCCCGGCGGTTGCTGTGATTGAACTCGGTCAGCAGGGTGAGCGACGTTCCCTGCCCATCGTTCCAGCTGACCGCCGGGGCGATGGACCACGAGCGGTAGTCGCCGTTGTCGCGAAAAGTCGCATTCTTTTCGTAGGCGCCGTTGACCCGCATGCCGATGTCGTTCGTCAACGTCCGGTCGACGTCCAGCGTCGTGCGGGTCAGGCCGTAGCTGCCGAAGGTCTCCGCGATCTCGCCGACATTTCCCTGGCCCGGCCGTTTCGATACCGTGTTGACGTAGCCGCCCACGGCACCCACCCCGCCGTACAACGCGCCCGCCGGGCCCTTGAAGACCTCGACGCGCTCGATATTTTGGACGTCGCGGAACGCGAAATAGCCGAAGTTGCGGAAGCCGTCGCGCAGCCCGTTGTTCTCGCTGAAGCCGCGGATGTTGAAGAAGGTCGCGCCGTTACCCCCGTAGCTCGACTCGGCCAGCACGCCGCTGACGTTCTCGAGCAACTGGTCGGTGCGGGTGACGCCGCGATCGCGCAGCACCTCGTGCGGCACGACCTGGATCGACGCCGGCAGGTCCTTGAGCGGGATCGCGATCCTGCCGATGCTTTCCGCCGTGTCGGCCGAATACCCGAGGGTGTCCTTGACGACGACGGTCGGCAGCAGGATGGGTTCCTCGGCGCAGGAAACGCCACAGCAGGCGGTCAGTACAACTGCGACGATCAATTCGGACGCGTTCGAAGCGCCGCGCGCCTCGTCCTGGTACTCGTTCATGGGGGCCTTGACTGTGATGGAGCGAAGTCGCTCATCGACAGCCGCTTCAGTCGGTGACGAGGAAGCGGCGGTCGATGACGGAGCGCGTGCGCGAGGCACGACGAGGCGTTCCGTGGCAGGCCTGTCGGACGCGAAGCGCTCGCTACAGCGGGACCGGAATCCGTGCGGCGCGGCGATGCCTCCGACGAGGCGCTGCGATCAGGTCAGGACGGGAGGTCCGCGAGCGGGAAGGGGCGCGCCGACGAGACGGGCGAGCCGAGCGGTCGAGACGCTTCGCCGGACATGGGCCGGCGGTTGGTCCGAAAAGAAATCCCAAGCCATCGACGGCGATGGCGGCGCTGACGGCATGCAGAAGGGGCAGTGCCCCGTGCCGTCGCCGTGCGGGCCGTGCGGCACGCCCGCTCCGTCGACGACCCCGGAACCGTCAGCGACCGCGACGCTGCGGTGGCCGTTGGCGCTGCATACCGACGCGTACGCGACCGGATGCACGAACGGAGCGACCAGCGTGATGCACACCGTCGCGACGAACGACAGCAGGACCCTGGACGCATGACGGCGGAGACGAGACACGGATCGAGTGTAGCGGTTGAAGAGTGCGGTGATGAAACCCGTCGATGAAAGCGGCTGGAAACCTGGGCCGGCCGGCGACTCCTCGATGCGCCGCCAAGCGAGTCGCCCGATCGCTCTGCCTCGAAGCAGAGCCGTACGAGTGGCGCTACAAGTCCGCCAGAAGCACGAAGACGGGCGTGCTCCCGGTATCCAGCGACAGCGAGACAGAAGTGCCGACCGGTCCCTTCAGGCGTCCTCTCACGTTGTCCAGAGTGAGCGTACCGGCAGAAGCGGCGTCGACTGCGACGATCCGGTCGCCGGGCTTGAGTCCGGCTGTCGCCGCCGGGCTTGCTTCGGCGACGAATACGACGGTGAAGGCATCGGCACTTCGTTCGAGCCGCAAGCCGGAGCGATCCGCGAGATCGACTTGTCCCCACGCCGCGTTCGGTTCGAAAAACGCCTGCTTGCGGGAATAGTCGAAGAAGATCGTGAATTGACGAAGCACCCCGTAGCCGATATTGCCGGCCGTCGTTCGAACAACCGACGTGCCGGCGACTTGTTGCGAGAGAAACGTCACCGGACGCGTCACGGTCGCGGTGCCGAGATCGAGCAGTTCCGCACGAGCCACGAGCGCGTACACCGGCCCGCCGATGCCGCGCGCCGACATCGTGCGAGTCGTCGCGTGATATCGCGCTTGCAGATCATGCTCGGCGACGAAGGGGGCCGAAAGCGTCAGTGATCCGGGACTGCCGGTATCGAGCGAGAAACGGCCCTCGATGCCATCGACCTTGCCGCTGATCTGCGGCGTTCGACCGCGAAACGACAGCGGTGCTGGCTGTGCGCGCCCGCTATAGCGGAAGTCCTTGCTGGGATACAAGGTGAGCGTCGCGTCGGCGTAGTCGAGCCGGGCCGCGAAGTGCTCGAGCCACTCGAAACCGGTGAGACCGTCCACGACCGGCCCGTCGTCGGAAACGCCGGCGGGCAGTTCCAGCACGTAGAAGACCTGGTCCGTCAGCGTGGCCGCACCCAGCCGGACCGAATCGACCCGGGTCGAGCCGCCCGCTTGCGAACCGCCTGTTCCGGTCGCTTCGAGGTTGTCGGACACCGCAAGGGAAAGGCGTCTCGCGGCGGCGGGAGTGAGTATGTTGAAGGCCCCGGTGTCGAATATGAAATGAAGGGGTCCGCTGCCGTTGATCTCGACGTCCACATGGATGTGCCCCGACCGTACCTGGATCGGCACCATCGTCGTCGGTACGACTGCACCGTCCCCGCTGGCGTGGACGGTGCAAGGCGTCAGCAGGCCGACCGAGACCATCGCCACGACACGGACGAACAGCCTGATGGAAGGCAGCGAACACATTCCGGTCAGCGCTTCATGCGGGCGAACGATCCATGAACCGGGTGTTCGAGCGATGACGGAAATACGCGAGAAGAAGGGGCGAGTGGGGTCGAAGACCATTGGATCGAACGGGTCATCGAATCGACCCATGCTACCTGCAGGCCGCGC
>CAHJXF010000265.1 GCA_903644065.1 Betaproteobacteria bacterium | reverse complement strand
GCAACGTCGCGCTGCCTTGCGAGACGGCGATCATGCGATCGTCGGCCGCGGCCGCCTCCCGGGTGCGGGCGTCGATCAACGCGATGCGCGAAGCGGCGACGCCGCGTTCGAGCAGGAACAGCGCGCACGCGGCGCCGACCGGGCCGGCGCCGCAGATCGCGATGTCGACGTCGCGGACGCCCGGATCAGGCATCGTCACCGTTCAGGCGGCGATCGAGGGCCGCGAGCTGCTCCGGCGTGCCGACGTTGTCCCAGGCGCCTTCGTGCCGCGTGCCGGTCATGCGACGCGCATCGGCCAGCGCATAGGCCCAGGGGAACAGCTTGAGCGGTTCGTCGGGGTCCACGTCGTCGAAGCAGCGCGGATGGAAGACGGCGATGTTGGCGAAGGTCAGCGCGGCGGTCGACAGCGCGTCGACGGACCCGGCCGCTTCCGCGGGCAGGCCGTCGAGCTCGTCGTCTGACAGCCCGCGGGCGATGAAGCCGTCGAGCAGCGGCACGTTGCCGCGCGGATGCCACGGCGGGTTGTCCACGAGCACGAGGTGCGCGGCATGCGCGGGGTAGCGTCCGCGGATCGACGTCACGATCGGGACCAGGCGCGTGTAGTCGTAGTCGCTGTGGATGTCGGCGCTGACGACGACGAACGGCTCGTTCGCGGCGCCGCTCTCCAGCAACGGCAGCGCGGCCGCGATACCGCCGGCCGTCTCGAGCGCCTCGCCCTCGCGCGACCACGCGATGCGGATGCCCCAGTGCGATCCGTCGCCGACCGCCAGCTCGAGCTGTTCGCCGAGCCACGCGTGATTGATCACGAGCCGATTGAAGCCCGCGGCGACCAGGGCCTCGATCTGCCACACGATCAGCGCCTTGCCGCCGACGGCGAGCAGCGGCTTGGGCACCTTGTCGGTGAGCGGTCGCATGCGGGCGCCGCGGCCCGCCGCGAGGATCATCGCCCTCATGTCGTCGCCCTCATGTCGTCGCCCTCATGCCACCGCCCTCACGCCATCGCCCTCGTGCCATCGCCCTCGTGCCATCGACTGGTGGCGTCGCGGGTCCGCGGGCCCGTGCGACAGCGTGTCCCGCCCTTCGTGCGCGAAGGCGACGGGCTCGCACGACCGTGATCCCGGCTTCAAAACGTGTACCCCACCTCGACCGTGCGGCCTTCGATCTCGTCGAGCAGCTTCAGCAACGGGCCGAGCGCGCGATAGCGGTCCGCGGTGGCCCGCACGTAGCCGACGAAGCGCGGCGTGTCGGCGAGGTAGTGCGGCTTGCCGTCGCGATAGTTGATGCGCGCGAAGATGCCGAGCACCTTGAGGTGGCGCTGCAGCCCCATCCACTCGACGTCGCGGTAGAACTGCCCGAAGTCCGCCGGCACCGGCAGCCCCGCCTTCTTCGCGCGCTCCCAGTAGCGCACCGTCCAGTCGAGCAGCGACTCCTCGTCCCACGACAGGAAGGCGTCGCGGAACAGCGACGCCACGTCGTAGCTGATCGGCCCGTGGACCGCGTCCTGGAAGTCGAGCACGCCGGGATTGCGACCCGCTTCGCCGACCATCAGGTTGCGCGGCATGTAGTCGCGATGGACGAACACGCGCGCTTCGCCGAGGTTGTTGGCGACGATCGCGTCGAAGGCCTCGGCCAGCACGCGCCGTTGCCGGTCGTCGAGCGCGAGACCGCGATGACGCGCGACGTACCAGTCGGGAAACAACGCCAGCTCGCGGCGCAGCAGCGCCTCGTCGTAGGGCGGCAGCACGTCGGGCGCCGACGCGGCCTGCCAGCGGATCAGCGCGTCGATGGCATCGGACATCAGCGGTGCGGCCGACCGCGGGTCGGCGCCGTCGAGCACCGACAGATAGGTGCGCGTCCCGAGGTCGGTGAGCAACAGGAAACCCTGCGCGAGGTCCTGCTCGAGCACCTGCGGCACGTGCAGTCCCGCGTCGGCCATCAGCCTCGCGACGCGGACGAAGGCGGCCGAGTCCTCGCGGTCGGGCGGCGCGTCCATCACGATCGCGCTGCCGCGCGTCGTGTCGACGCGGAAGTAGCGCCGAAAGCTCGCGTCGGCCGAAGCGGGCACGAGGCTGTCGACGACGAGCCCGTGGCGGGAGGCGACGACCGAGAGCCAGTGCCGAAGCGCCACGAGACGCGCGTCGCCCGGTTCGCCGGTCGTTGTTTCGACGACGGTCAAGGCGGTGACGGGAAGTGAACGAAGGACGACATCGATGCGACGACCGGCTTTCGCGGACGCGCGGAAGCGCTTGGGGAGTGACCTATAATACGCGACCGTTTTCAGCGGCCCCGGGGTCTCGGCGTCGTCCGCGCCGGCATGCTGGCCGAAGTCGTCGTGGCCTTCGATGCGACACGATCCGGTTGGAAGGTGCGAGCGAAGCGGTTTCGCACGACGCCCGAATCTCGCCACGTACCCGAGCCCGCGCCGTCCCCATGCGTCCGACCGCGATCCGGCCCTTCCCCTTCCTGCCTTCGTCCTTCCGGCCCGTGTCGTCGCCCGTCGCGCGCTCGATGCGTCGCGGCGCCTGCGTGGCCGGCACCGTCGCGGCGCTGACGCTGGCGAGCGGCGCCGCGCGTGCGCAGGAAGGCCTGCAGCTGCGCCTGCAGAACGATCTGCTCGATCCCGCGAAGAAGACGCGACAGGGCGCCCTGTCGTTCGCCAGCGCCGATCGCATCGAAGGCACCACCGACACCGACTTCACGCTCACCGGCCATGCCGAGCTGCGGCGTGCGGGCGGCGACGTGCTGACGGCCGACCGCATGCACTACGTGCAGGTCGACGACGAGTTGTTCGCCAACGGCGCGGTGCGCATCGTGCGGGACGGCAACGTGTACACCGGCCCCGAGCTGCGCCTGAAGCTCGACGACAACACGGGTTACTTCGTCAGGCCCGAATACGCGCTGACCGGCCGGCGCAACAAGCGCGAGGCGGTCGACGCCGAGATCATCACGTCGTCGAACGACCCGCTGTTCGCCTACCGCAATCCGGTCGCGTCCAACCGGTCGGGGTTCCCGGGCCATGGCAACGCGGACCTGGCGACCTTCGTCGATCGCGATCACGTCGATCTCGACAACCCGCTGTACACCACGTGCCGGGTCGACGGCGCCACCGACGCGCCCGACTGGTACATCAAGGCCGAGTCGATGCAGCTCGACCAGAGCACGCAGATCGGCCAGGCACGCAACGCCCGCATCGTGTTCAAGGGCGTGCCCATCCTCGCGTCGCCGTACCTGAGCTTCCCGCTCGACGACAGCCGCAAGTCGGGGTTCCTGCCGCCCACGCTGTCGGTCACGTCGCACAACGGCTTCGAGTATCTGCAGCCGTATTACTTCAACCTCGCGCCGAACTACGATTTCACGCTGTATCCGAAGGTCATCACGGCGCGCGGCCTGCAGCTCGGCGGCGACGCACGCTACCTGTCGCCCGGCTTCAACGGCGACCTGCGCGGCGAAGGCCTGCTCAGCGACCCGCTCGACAACCATCGCTCGCGCTATGCGCTGTCGACGATCAACAACTTCACCACCGGCGCGTGGTCCGGCTACGTCAACGGCAGCAAGGTCTCCGACGACAACTACTTCGTCGACTACTCGCGGACCATCGCACTGTCGTCGCAGCGCGTGCTGCCGCGCGACGGCGCCGTCACCTATAGCCAGCCGTACTGGCTGCTGACCGTGCACGAGCTGCGCTACCAGACGCTGCAGGACCAGGCCAACCCGATCGTGCCGCCTTACGAGAAGTCGCCCGAAATCGCGTTCCACGGCGCCCGCCTGGACGTGCTCGGCGGCTTCGACTTCAACCTCGACATCGATGCGACGCGCTTCATCCATCCCACCTTCGCGAGCGGCGACCGCTACATCTTCAATCCGAGCGTCTCGTATCCCATCCTCCGCCCGGGCTGGTTCGTCACGCCGAAGCTGTCGTACAACAGCACCCACTACAGCGTGGCCGACACGGCACCCGGCGTGGAGCACGAGTTCACGCGGTCGCTGCCGACGGGTTCCGTCGATTCGGGCCTGGTCTTCGAACGCGCGCTGCCCCTGTTCGGCCAGGACCTGCGGCAGACGCTCGAGCCGCGACTGTTCTACGTCCGCACGCCGTATCGCGACCAGAACAAGCTGCCCAACTACGACAGCGGCATCACCGACTTCAATTTCGCGCAGCTGTTCGCCGAGAATCCGTTCGGCGGGTCGGACCGCATCGCCGACGTCAACCAGATCACGGCGGCCGTGTCGACGCGCTTCATCAACAACGCCGACGGCGCCGAGCTGTTTCGCGCTTCGCTCGGCCAGCGCTACTACCTGTCGCCGCAGCGGGTGACGCTGCCCAATCAGCTGCCGGTCGACGACAAGCGCTCGGACGTGCTCGCGGAGGTGCAGGGCCGCGTGTCGCGCGACTTTTCGGTCGACGCCGGCGTGCAGTACAGCACGGTGACCCGCGGCGTCATCCGCTCCAATCTCGGCGTGTCGTACCGTCCCGAGCCGACCAAGGTGATCAACGCCGACTACCGCTTCCAGCAGGCGACGCCGACGCAGCCGATCGGGCTCGAGCAGATCGACGTCTCGGCGCAATGGCCGCTGCTGCGCAACCTCTACACGGTCGGTCGCGTAAACTATTCGACCCGCGAACGGAAGCCGATCGAGGCGCTGGCCGGCGTCGAGTACGCCGGTTGCTGCTGGGTGCTGCGGGTCGTGGGCAGCCGCTACATCACCGGCACGCAGACCGCGACCAGCACGCTGTTCCTGCAGCTCGAGCTGAACGGTCTCGCTCGGCTGGGTTCCAATCCGCTCGAATCGCTGAAGCGCAACGTGCCGGGCTACCAGCTGGTGAATCCGGCGCCGGCCGGCGGGTCGGCCTACCGCAACTATCAATAGCGTTCGGGCGCCCGCGGACCCGACCGCCGCGCGCCATGAACGCCCACTCGGAGTCGATCCAATGAACCAGCATCGCCTCAAGCATCGCCTGCTCGTCGTGTCGCCGCTGGTGGCCTGCACGCTGTTCGCCATCGGCGCGAGCGCTGCGGTCGCGCAGGGCCTCGACTTTCCGCGCTCGTCCGGTGCCGGCACCGCCCGTGGCA
>CAHJXF010000264.1 GCA_903644065.1 Betaproteobacteria bacterium | reverse complement strand
CCGCGTTGAGCCGTGCGGACACCACGGGCCGGCCGCCGTGGACCCGCCGCTACGACATGCGCTTCGCGCGCGGCTCGATGCCGTCGTTGACCGACGGTTCGGCGGGCGACGAGCCGACGAGCTGGGTGTGGATCGCGGACGATCCGCCGCGCCCGCTCGACTTCGCCTCGCTGGCGGCGATCTGCGACGCGTTCTTCCCGCGCATCTTTCTTCGCCGGCCACAGTGGACGCCGGTCGGCACCGTGTCGCTGACCCTGTACTTCCACGCCGATGCCGCGCTGCTGGCCGCCCAGGCGGACCGTCCGGTGCTGGGCGTCGCCTGGTCCAGCCATTTCGGCAACGGGATGTTCGACGAGCAGGTCGAAGTGTGGAGCGACGACGGTCGCCTGCTCGCGACGGCGCACCAGATCGTCTACTACAAGGCGTGATGCACGAACGTCGTTCGGCCCGCGTTCAGCACGGTGCCAGGCCGCGATGCGCGAGCAACGGTCCGATGTCCCGCTGCCGGCCGTGCAGGTCGCGAAAGAAGCTCGACACGTCGGCGCTGCGGCCGCGCGACAGCACCGTCTCGCGGATGCGGTCGCCGGTGGCGCGATCGAGTCCGCCGCGCTCGTTGGTCCATCGCTCGGTGTCGCGCGCCAGCACCTCGCTCCACAGATAGGCGTAGTAGCCCGCCGAGTAGCCGCCCGCGAAGACGTGCGAGAAATAGCTCGTGTGATAGCGCGGGGCGACCGGCGCGAAGTCGAAGCCGGCCCGCCGCAAGGCGTCGCTCTCGAACGCGAGCACGTCGGCCGCGGCGGGCGCGGCCCCGTCGGCGAGCTGGTGCCAGCACTGGTCGAGCGTCGCCGCCGCCAGATATTCGGTGGTGCGAAAGCCCTGGTCGAAGCGAGTGGCCGCGAGCAGCTTCTCGAGCAGCGCGGGAGGCAACGGCTCGCCCGTCTCGTGATGGCGCGCGTAGTGGGCCAGCACCTGCGGATCGCGCGCCCACATCTCGTTGTACTGCGATGGGTACTCGACGAAGTCGCGCGGCACCGCCGTGCCGGCCAGGCTCGCGTAGCGGACGTTCGACAACAGTCCGTGCAGCGCGTGACCGAACTCGTGGAACATCGTCGTCACCTCGTCGAAGGCGAGCAGGGCCGGCTCGCCGTCCGCCGGCTTCGCGACGTTCATGTGGTTGGCGATCACCGGCCGCTCGTCGAAGAGATGCGACTGCGTGACGTAGGCGTTCATCCACGCGCCGCCCTGTTTCGAGTCGCGGGCGTAGAAGTCGGCGATGAACAGGCCGAGCGGCGTGCCGTCCCGGTCGACGACGTCGAACACGCGGACGTCCGGGTGGTACACGGGCAGATCGTGGCGTTCCGCGAAGCCGAGGCCGTACAGCTTCTCGGCGGCGAAGAACACGCCGTCGCGCAGCACGCGGTCGAGCGCGAGGTACGGCCTCACGTCGGCGTCCGCGAAGGCGTGGCGCCGCGCCCGCACGCGCTCCGCGTAGAACGCCCAGTCCCACGGTTCGAGCGGGAAGGTCGGCTGTCCGGCCGACCGGCAGTCGTCGTCGATCGCCGCCTGGAGGTCGGCCGCCTCGCGCTTCGCGTTGGCGATCGCCGGATGCGCGAGCCGGGCGAGAAGCTCGTCGACGGCGGCCACCGTGCCGGCGGTCTCGTCCGCGAGGACCCAGGCCGCGTGGCTCGCATGGCCGAGCAACCGTGCACGCGCGGCCCGCAGCGCGACGATCTCCGCGACGATGCCGGTGTTGTCGAACGCACCCTCGCTGTTGCGGCGACTCGACGCCTCGTGCAGGCGACGTCGCAGCGCCCGGTCCGTCAGGTGGGCGAGCGCCGGCTGCGTGGTCGTGTTCTGCATCGCGATCAGCCAGCCGTCGTGCCCGCGCGTCGCGGCGGCGAGCGCGGCCGCGGCGATCTGCGGAGCCGACAGGCCGTCCAGCGCGGCCGGGTCGTCGACGCGGATCGCCGCCGCGCTGGTGCCGGCCCGGACGTTCTGCCGGAAGCGCGTGGTCAGCGTCGACAACGTGGCGTTGATGTGCCGAAGCGTCTCCCGGTCCACCGTGGACAGCGCCGCGCCGGCCCGGACGAAGAGCGTGTACGTCCTGCTCAGCAGTTGACCGGATTCCGCGTCGAGATCCAGCGTCGCGCGCCGCTGGTGAAGATCCTCTATTTTCTCGAACAGTCGGGCGTCGAGATGGATCGCATCGCGATGGTCGGACAGTCGCGGCGACATCTCGCGCTGGATCGCCTGCCGCTCGTCGTTCGTGTCGGCCGCGTCGAGGTTGGCGAACACCGTCTGCACCCGTTCGAGCAGCCGACCGGAGCGCTCCAGCGCCACGATGGTGTTGTCGAAGGTCGGTGCGTCGGCGGCGTCGGCGGCGTCGACGATGGCGGCGATCTCCGCACGTTGCGCGGCCATCCCGGCCTCGAGCGCGGGCCGGAAGGCGTCGTCCGCGATGCGGTCGAACGGCGGATAACGCAGCGGCAGCGGACTCGGCGCCGCGAACGGAGGGTCGTCGGTGGAAGAGGGCGGCGGCGCGAAGCGTCTGTTCATGTCGAAGGGCTGGAAAGAGGAAAAGGATTTGCGGTACCGCTGCTTGCGACGGCCCGCGAAGCGTCGGCTCGTCAGGGCCCGACGGCGCCGGGCTGCCGCTGCAGGTCCTGCAGCAGCCGTTGCACGACCAGGCGGATCAGCACGAAGCCGAGTTGCGGGTTCTGGAAGTACAGCAGATAGATCGCTTCGTCGGTCATCGTGTAGCAGACGCACGCGGTCTCGCTGACGATCGTCGCGGTTCGTCGGCGGTCTTGCGAGAACAGTCCGATCTCGCCGATCAGGTTGCCGCTGCCGAGCGTCTGTCCGACCTCGACGACGCGCACCGTGCCCTTGTGGACGTAGATCATCTCGTGCGCCGGATCGCCTTTCGCGAACAGCGTGACGCCCGCCTTCAGCTTCTTCTTCTTCATGTACGGCAGCAGCCAGTCCTGCAGCGGCGTGTGTGCGTTGGCGGCCGCCATGGCAGCGAGCAGCCGCTTGAGGTCCCACAGTCGGTAGGCGTTGATGGCCATCAACGACAGTTGCAGCGCGACGGCGACGCGATCGTGCGAGATCAGCGCGGCGACGGCGAAGACGAGATTCGCGACCACGGCGAAGACGCGCAGCGGAATCATGCGGCGCATCAGGTTGCTCGCGACCGTCAGCAGCGCGCCGAGGGCGCCGATCGCGAGCGTGATGTGTTCCGGGGTCATCGCGGCTCCGTCGGAAGGGAAGAGTCAGGGTGGCCGGTCCGGACCGTGATGCCGCTCGGTGGCCGACGGGCGAATGTTAGGGCACACGCCATGCCACGCCACGCCACGCGGTGTCATGCCATGCCATGCCATGCCACGCGACCAGGCGACGCAGAGCAGCGCGGCGCCACGACGGCGTCGCCCGCAGGTCCTGGCGATCTCAAGCCCGACGGGCGCGTGCTCAGTCGTCGATCGCGACGGGTCGGACGATGCCCGACGACGACGCTTCGAAGCGACCCTCGTCGACGATGCGCCCGTGCTCCAGGCGCACCCACCGTTGGCAGAACGCCCGGGCCTGCTCGCGCGAGTGCGTGACCAGGATCAGCGTCATGCCGTCGGCGCGCATCTCGGCGATGCGCTGCATGCACTTCTGCTGGAAGGCCTCGTCGCCGACCGCGAGGATCTCGTCGGCCAGCATCACGTCGGGCTCCATGTGGACCGCGATCGCGAAGCCGAGACGCAGGTACATGCCCGACGAATAGTTCTTCACCGGCGTGTCGATGAAGGCCTCGAGCTCGGCGAACCGCACGATGCGGTCGTAGCGCTGGCGGGTCTGGCGGTTGGCGAGCCCGAACAGGCTCGCGTTCAGGTAGATGTTCTCGGCGCCGGTCAGGTCCGGATGGAAGCCCACGCCGAGCTCGATCAGCGGCGCGATGCGTCCGGTCGCGACGACGCGTCCCGACGTGGGCTCGAGGATGCCGGCGATCAGTTGCAGCAGCGTGCTCTTGCCGGAACCGTTCGGCCCGAGCAGGGCGATCGCCTCGCCGCGGTCCACCGTCAGCGAGACCCCGTCGACCGCGCGGAACGCCTCGCGGCGCGGACGCCAGCGGCGATCGAAGAGGCCGACCATGCGCGCCTTCAGGTCGCGCACGCCGTTGTGCAGGACCTGGAACTCCTTCACGACGTCGTCCAGGCGGACCACCGTCGGTGCGGCACCGTGCCGGCCGGACGATGCCGTCACAGGCGCTCCACCAGGCGGGTGGCCTGGCGGCGGTAGCACAGCACGCCGATCGTCAGCGACACCAGCGCCCATGCGGCCGCCTGCAACGTGTCGTCGACCCGCGGTCGCCGTCCGTCGTACAGCAACGCGTGGAAGCAGTTGAAGTAGCAGACCAGCGGATTCCAGCGGATCACCCGCGCCACCGAGTACGGCACGCCGCCGATGCGATAGACGATCGGCGTCATCCAGAACAGCAGGCCGAGCGCCACTTCCGCCAGGTGCTTGGCATCGCGAAAGAACACCTGCGTCACCGACACGACGAGCGACAGGCCGGCGATCAGGACCAGGAAGGCGGCGAGATAGAACGGGTAGAGCAGGAGTGCCGGGTGCCACTCGCCCTGCAGCGTCGGGAACAGCAGGAAGAAGATCGCCAGCGCGACGACCCAGAACGACAGCCCGGCTAGGAAGTTGGCGAGCGGCACCAGCAGGTGGGGGAAGCGCATCTTCCGCAGCAGGGCGCCGTTGTCGAGGAACCAGTCGCCGCTGCGGCCCACCAGCTGCGACAGCAGGCCCCAGTGCACCACGCCGGCGACGATGTACAGCGCGTAGCGCGGCTGGCCGGTCGGCATGATGAACGTGAAGACCACGTAGTAGGTCAGGGTCGTCAGCAGGGGATTGGCGAGCGACCACGCGAAGCCGAGCCACGCGCCCATGTAGCGCACGCGGATCTCCTTGACCACCAGGTTGCGCACCAGGTCCGCGTACGCGAAGCGCGGTCCGCGGCCGAGCGCCTGGAGCGGCGCGCGATGAACGGCGTCAAGCGGCATGGGCCACCGCCTCGGGGACGCGGTCGT
>CAHJXF010000263.1 GCA_903644065.1 Betaproteobacteria bacterium | reverse complement strand
CGCCCGCCGCCGACGGCGCCATCGTCAGCAGCGCCCGGGTCGCCTCCAGCTTGCGCAGCGCCGCGGCGTTGCCGGCGTCGCGACGACGGGCGTCCTGGTACGAGCGGGCCGCGAGCGCGGCATATACGTCGCCCAGGTTCTCGTAGGCCGTCGCGTAGTCGGGCGACACGCGGATCGCGGTCTCCAGCGCGTCACGCGCCTTGTCGTACTGGCCGCGCGCCGCGAACAGGACGGCGAGGTTGTTGTAGGCCTCGGGCAGCTCCGGGAAGTCCTGCGTGATGGCGGTGAACTGCACGACCGCCTCGTCGCGCTTGCCGCGCTGCGCGAGAATCACGCCCTTCAGGAAGCGCATCTGCGCGTCCTTCGGCGTCTTGACCAGAAAGGCGTCGGCCCGTCGCTCCGCGTCGTCGAGCTTGCCGTTGGCCACCAGCTTCGAGACGTCCTGCAGTTCGTCTGCGCCGGCCGGACCGGGAGCTGCCGCCAGCGTCGCGACCACGGCGACGGCGACCACGAGTCGCGCCGGCCAGCCGTTGCGGCCGCGAAGCGACGACGCGAGCGACGACGCGAGCGACAGGGCAGCCAAGGGAACGACGCGGGGTCCGGCGCAGGGCTTCGGCAAGGGCGCTTCCGGTTGGTGTAGAGGAGGCCGCCCGACCCCTTCGGATCGCCGGCTGTTCGGGACCGCGATGCTATACTCGCGCCCCATAAGAACGATAAAAGTTTAACAAACACCCGCCACTCGACAGACGCTCGCAGCTTCACGAGCCCTTCCTCGAGTGGCTTGCCATTTGTGCCGTGGCCTTTACTTGCGGAGGTGCGCGATCGACTTCCCTGCACCGGTGGCAGCCGCGCCGAGCCCGTGGTCGATCGTCGTCGAAGCGCGGGTCGCCGCTCGCGCAGCGCAGTACGGGCACTCCCCCACCCTGTTCGGCCCGCGGCCTCGCGTCGCGTACCGGCCGCCCCGCGACGCATGCTGAAGATCCACGACACCCTGACGCGCGAGAAGCGGACTTTCGAGCCGATCGAGCCGGGCAAGGTGCGCATGTACGTCTGCGGCATCACGGTGTACGACTACTGCCACATCGGTCACGCCCGCATGATGATGGCCTTCGACGTGGTCCGTCGCTGGCTGCGCGCGTCGGGCTACGCGGTGACCTACGTGCGCAACATCACCGACATCGACGACAAGATCATTCGCCGCGCAGGCGAGAACGGCGAGTCGATCGGCGCGCTGACCGGGCGCTTCATCGCGGCGATGCGGGCCGACTCGGACGCGCTCGGCATCGAGCCGCCCGACCACGAGCCGCGCGCCACGGCGCACGTGCACGACATGCTCGAGCTGATCGGCCAGCTCGAGGCCCGGCAACTCGCCTACGCGGCGAGCGACGGCGACGTCAACTTCGCCGTGCGACGCTTCGACGGCTACGGCAAGTTGTCCGGCAAGTCGCTCGACGACCTGCGCGCGGGCCAGCGGGTCGGCGTCGCGGCCGGCAAGCTCGACCCCCTCGACTTCGTGTTGTGGAAGAAGGCCAAGCCCGACGAGCCGGCCGATGCGAAGTGGCCCTCGCCGTGGGGAGAAGGACGTCCGGGCTGGGCGATCGAATGCTCGGCGATGAGTTGCGCGTTGCTCGGCGAGCATTTCGACATCCACGGCGGCGGCGAGGACCTGCAGTTCCCGCACCACGAGAACGAGATCGCGCAAAGCGAGGGCGCGCACGGCGGACGCTTCGTCAACACGTGGATGCACAACGCGTTCGTCATCGTCGACGACGAGAAGATGTCCAAGTCGCTCGGCAACTTCTTCACGATCCGCGACGTGCTGCAGCACTACGACGCCGAGGTGCTGCGCTTCCTGCTGCTGCGCAACCACTACCGCACCCCGCTGCACTATTCCGACGCCCACCTCGACGACGCGCGCGGCGGCCTGACGCGCCTCTACACGGCGCTCAAGAACACGCCGGTCGCCGACGGCGCGGGCCCGGAGGCGGCTGCGATCGACTGGCACGAGCCGTACGCGGCGCGCTTTCGGGCCGCGATGGACGACGACTTCAACACGCCGGTCGCGGTGGCGGTCCTCTTCGACCTGGCGAGCGCCGTGAACCGCGAGCATGCGGTTCCGCAGGCGGCGCAGCTGAAGGCGCTGGCCGGGCTGCTCGGCCTGCTGGTTCGCGACCCGCAGGTGTTCCTGCGCGCGGTCCCGTCGTCGACCGGTGTCGTCGTGGACGCACGCGTCGCCGCCGACCTCGAGGTGCGCGTGGCCGAAGCCATCGCGGCCCGGGCGCTCGCCAAGCGCGAGAAGAACTTCGTCGAAGCCGATCGCATTCGCAAGGCCCTCGCGGACGAAGGCGTCGTGCTGGAGGACGGGGCGACCGGCACCGTCTGGCGCCGTGCCTGAACGATCCGTCCGCGAGCCGATGCCCACAGCGCCGTCCACGCCCCTGCCGCCGGCCACCGCGCTCGCCATCGAACCCGGTTGTCCGGACTACTGGGAGGAGGCGCGCGCCGACCTGATCAAGCGCGACCGCATCCTGCGCCGCGTGATCCCGCGGCATCCCGAGGGCTTCCTGGTCAGCCGCGGCGACCCGTTCGTCACGCTGGCGCGCGCCATCACCGGCCAGCAGATCTCGGTCGCGGCGGCGCAGGCGGTGTGGGACCGCGTCGTCACCGCGGTGCCGCGCATGACGCCCGCGGCCGTGGTGCGGACCGGCGGCGACGCGTTGCGCGCGTGCGGCCTGTCGAAGCGGAAGTCGGAGTACATCCTCGACCTCGCCGTCAAGTTCAAGGCGCGCCAGGTGCATCCCGACAAGTGGTCGGCGATGGGCGACGAGGACGTCATCGCCGAACTGGTGTGCATCCGCGGCATCGGTCGCTGGACGGCGGAGATGTTCCTGATCTTCAACCTGCTGCGCCCCGACGTGTTGCCGCTCGACGATATCGGCCTGTTGAAGGCGATCAGCCTGCACTATTTCAGCGGCGAACCGGTGTCGCGGCACGAGGCCCGCGAGGTGGCCGACAACTGGCAACCCTGGCGGACCGTCGCCACGTGGTACATGTGGCGCAGCCTCGATCCGTTGCCGGTGGATTACTGACGGCGCGAGAGCGGTTCGGCTCTCGACGAAGGCACATTGGGTCCCGGCCCGCGCCGGGATGACATGATCGGGTCGCGACCTGCGCCGGGATGAAATGATCGGGTCCGGTTTCACCGGACGGAATGGAGTAGCGATGGCCCAGAAGACCACCTTCCTCGAATTCGAACAGCCGGTCGCGTCGCTCGAGGAGAAGATCGAGGAACTGCGCTTCGCGCAGGACGACTCGGCCGTCGACATCTCGGACGAGATCGCGCGGCTGCAGAAGAAGAGCGACGCGCTGACGAAGGACCTGTACGCCAAGCTGACGCCGTGGCAGGTCGCGCTGGTGGCGCGCCATCATCAGCGGCCGTACACGCTCGACTACGTGCGCGACATCTTCACCGACTTCCACGAGCTGCACGGCGACCGCTCGTTCGCCGACGACCTGTCGATCGTCGGCGGCATGGCGCGCTTCAACGGGCAGGCCTGCATGGTGATCGGCCACCAGAAGGGGCGCGACACGAAGGAACGCGCGGCGCGCAACTTCGGCATGCCGAAGCCGGAGGGCTATCGCAAGGCGTTGCGCCTGATGAAGCTGGCCGAGAAGTTCGGCCTGCCGATCTTCACCTTCGTCGACACGCCGGGCGCCTATCCCGGCATCGACGCCGAGGAGCGCGGGCAGTCCGAGGCCATCGGCCACAACCTGTACGCGATGGCCGAACTCAAGGTGCCGATCATCGCGACGGTGATTGGCGAGGGCGGGTCGGGCGGCGCGCTGGCGATCGCGATGGGCGACCAGGTGCTGATGCTGCAATACGCCACCTACTCGGTGATCTCGCCCGAAGGCTGCGCGTCGATCCTCTGGAAGAACGCCGACAAGGCCCCGGAGGCGGCCGAGATCATGGGCATCACCGCGCATCGGCTGAAGGCGCTCGGCCTGATCGACCGGATCGTCGCGGAGCCGGTCGGCGGGGCGCATCGCGATCCCACGGCGATGGCCCAGCTGCTGAAGCGGGCGCTGGCCGATGCGCTGCGACAGTTCCAGGGCATCAAGACCGCCGAGCTGCTGACCCAACGTCACGAGCGGCTGGCCGCCTACGGCAAGTTCAAGGAGATCGCGCCGCAGGAGTGACGCGGCCGGCCGGTCGTCCACCATGTCCGCCGACCCGGCCCGGCTCGCGGCGGAGCCCGTTCACGACGGGCTCGAAGATGCGTTGCGGACGGCACTGCGGGGCGTGCCGCACGGCGACGCCGGGCCGCGCATCGCCGTGGCGTTCAGCGGCGGCGGCGACTCCACCGCGCTGTTGCATGCCGCGTGCGCGCTTCGCGCCGAGCTCGCTGTCGTGATCTACGCGTTCCATGTCCATCACGGCATCGCGAGCGACGCCGACGCCTGGCTGATCCACTGCCGCGAACAGGCCGAGGCCTTCGGTGCGATCTTCGACGCCGAACACGTCGCGCCGGCCCGGCTGCGCGGATCGCTCGAAGCCAACGCACGGACCCTGCGCTACGCGGCCCTGACCGCGCTCTGCCGCCGCCATCGCTGCACGGTGCTGCTGACTGCGCATCACGAGGACGACCAGGCCGAGACGGTCCTGGTCAACCTGGCGCGCGGCAGCGGCATCGGCGGCCTCGCCGCGGCCGCCCGTCGACGCTGGCTCGACGACGTCCTGCTGCTGCGGCCGCTGATCGACCTGCCCGGCCGAAGGCTCCGCGACCATCTCGCGGCCCACGGCCTCGCGCACGTCGACGATCCGTCCAACAGCGACCGGCGCTTCACGCGCAACGCGATCCGCCACGAAGTGATGCCGGCGTTGCGGCGCATCGCGCCGACGATCGCGTCGCGGCTCGCGCAAACAGCGGCGCACGCGGCGGCCATGCAGGGCCTGCTCGACGACATCGGCCTCGAGGACCTGCAGCGCCACTCCGAGCGCGACCCGGAGCGCGACCCCGGTCCGGACGCGTCGCCGGAGGCGCTCGACGTCGATCGCCTCGCGTCGCTGTCGAACGCGCGCGCGGCGAACGCGCTCCGCGTGTGGCTGGCGCGACGCGGCTTT
>CAHJXF010000262.1 GCA_903644065.1 Betaproteobacteria bacterium | reverse complement strand
CCGCGGTGGCCCGGCGGCGCGAGCCGGTTCGCGGTCCGCAGCGCGCCGCCGTAGAGCGCGAGGCCGAGAAGCGTCGACGCGATCCAGTAACCGCCGCGCGCGGCCGGACCGTCGTTCAGATAGCTGCCGAAGGGGCCGAGCGCCGCCAGCAGCAGGCCGACGACGACCGCGGCGCCGATCCACCGCAGCGTCGTCGAGCGTCGCAGGGTCATCGCGATGCGGGGGGCGAGCGGACCGGTGCGTCGTGCGCAGCCGCTGCCCGCTTCGGACCGTGCTCGACCTCGTGCCGGATCGGCGGACAACGATCGGCTTCGCGCCCGGTCGCCGGTCCGCGAACCCGTTCGCCCGTTGGCGAAACACGGCTTTGCCGGGCGGTCTCGCCACAACGACAGTGTCGTTCCCATCTCCGGAGTTCCATCATGTCGCTGCGTTTCGTGCTGGCCGCCCTGTGCGCGATCTCCGCCTCGTTCTTACCCGCCCGCGCCGACGAAAGTCAAGCCGGCTTCGAGCGCCTCACCACCGACGACGGGCTCGAGGTCGGCGTCTGGTATCGCGCGTCCGGCACGCCGTCGCATCGACGTCTCGGCCTGTTCGCGCAGGACGTGGTCACCGCGAACCCGCCGACGGATCGCCATCCGCTGGTCGTCCTGTCGCACGGCACCGGTGGCGACTTCTCGAGTCACGTCGACACGGCGGTGGCGCTCGCCCGCGCCGGCTTCGTCGTCGCGGCGCTGACCCATCCGGGCGACAACTGGCGCGACGCCAGCCGCGCCACCGAGGTCGAGGAGCGACCGGTGGCGCTCGGTCGCCTCGTCACCTGGATGCTGGCCGAATGGCCCGGCCGTGCCGCCATCGACCCCGAGCGGATCGGCGCGTTCGGCTTCTCGGCCGGCGGCTTCACGGTGCTCGCGGCCGCGGGCGGACGACCCGACCTGACGCGACTCGCCGATCACTGCGCGGCTCACCCGACCTTCTTCGACTGCGGCCTCCTGCGGTCGCATCCGCAAACGTCGATCGAGCCGTGGCCGCAGATGCGCGACGTGCGCATCAAGGCGATCGTGGTCGCTGCGCCGGCACTGGGGTTCGCATTCGACCGGGCGGGCCTGGCCGCGGTCCGCGTGCCGGTGCAGCTGTGGCGTGCCGAAGCCGACGAGATCCTGCCGTCGCCGTTCTATGCCGACGCGGTCCGGGCGGCGCTCCCCGTTGCGCCCGACTTCCATGCGGTGCCGGGCGCCGGCCACTTCGACTTCCTGCCGCCGTGCGCCGACCCGTCGCTGGCGCCGCCGCTCTGCGCCAGCGGGCCGGGATCCGACCGGGCCGCCTTCCACGTCGACTTCGACGCGCAGGTGGTGGCGTTCTTTCGCGCCACGATCGGACCGTGACCGGGCACCGCTCTCGGACGTCGATCGCTGTACAATCCGCCGCCTGGGGCCGACCTGGTTTCGACGTGGGTCAGGAAGCAGATGCAGGGCATGCGGAGCGCCAGTGAGCTCCTAAATCCAACTGGAAACCAAGTAAACGCCAACGACGAGCGTTTCGCTCTAGCCGCGTAAGACCGGCTTGACGCTGCACCGACTTGCCCATGGGTCGGATCAAGGGGGCGAAAGCTTCCGCGATTAGCAGCGCCATTCACATGGGATCGGACGTGCATCGGGTCGCTTGATGCGCTCCCAGAACCAAGGCGACTCGCAACGTGAAGGCCCGCCGACTGGCCCAGCACGGGGTTAAAACCAAATAAGCCGGCTAAGCATGTAGAACTGCCTGTGGAAGATTCGCGGACGCGGGTTCGATTCCCGCCGGCTCCACCAGTATCTTGCCCACCGTCGCGCGTCGTTGCGCCACGGTGGGCTTTTTCTTTCCTGCTTGATCGCCGACTTGCATTTTCTTGTGTGTCGTCGCGTTTCGTCGCGCGTGATCGCGACCGATCCTGACGGCGGACAGACTGGCGGACAGGATCACTGTCTCGGAGCGCAAAGATGGCGGGAAGAAAGGTCAGTCGCAACGCGATTCGGTTGCTCACGGTGCGGGACGTCCTGAGCGCTCTTCGTGCCGGCGACGCCGATCATTCCGATGGTGGCGGCATGTACCTCCGGGTTCGGGGCGTCTCGGCCAGCTGGGTGCTCCGCTACACCGCGGCGACCGGCAAGCGCCGCGAGATGGGACTGGCGCCGTCGACCGGACGAGCGCGGAGACCGTGGCCGGCAGCCTCAACCAAGCCAGAGACGACGCCGCGGCTGCCCGGTCGCTGCTCGAGTCAGGCCAAGACCCGATCAACGCGCGCGACGCGGCCCTCGCCGGCGAGCGCGAGTCGAAGGCGGCGAGCAAAGCGGCTGCGAAAGCCGAGGCGCTTACGCTAGCGCGCGCCGCCCGGGCCTATCACGAGAAGTTGGTCGAGCCGCATCCGAGCGTCAAGTACGCGGCCACCTGGATCTCGAGCCTCGAGAGCCACATCCCGGCGAAGGTGTGGCACAAGTCCATCGCCGACGTCGAAGCCAGCGAGCTCCTCGACATCCTCCTCGACCTGTACGCCGCGATCCCTGAGACGGCGAGCCGTGTGCGACAACGACTCGAGTTGGTGTTCGACGACGCGCTGCTGCGAGGCACGGTCACGACGAACCCGGCGGCTGTCATTCGTCGCAACCTGACGAAGGTCTCGAAGCGGCAGAAGGTGCAGCACTACCGCTCACTGCCCCACGCCGACGCGCCAGCGTTCTTCGAGGCACTGGCCGCTCAGAGAGCGGACCGCGGCGCTCGCCCTGAAGCTCCTGATGATCACCGCATCGCGAACCGGTGAAGTCCTGGGCGCGACCCGTGACGAGTTCGATGTCGACGCCGCGACCTGGCGCATCGCCGGATCCAGGATGAAAGCCGGTGAAGAACACGTCGTCTACCTCAGCCCGCCCGCACTCGCCATCGTTCGACAGCAGCTCGACAATCCGTCGAACCTGTCGCACTGGCTGTTCCCCTCACCCGTCGGCGACGGTTAGCCTCTCAGCAACATGAGCATGCTGGTGCTGCTCAAGCGGATGAAGGTGGATCAGCGCACGACTACGCACGGGCTGCGCTCGACCTTCTCGACTTGGGCGAATGAGTCAGGGCGCTATCGCAACGACGTGATCGAAGCGTGCCTCGCGCACCAAGAGTCCAACCGGGTCCGGGCCGCATACAACCGCGCGAAGTTCGCAGCGGAGCGTCGTGAGCTGCTCGACGATTGGGCAACCTACTGCTCGACGCCGCGGCTGGACCGGACAGAGCGCGCCGCGATGACGGAGCGGCCTCTGAGTGCCGGAGCTGTTGCGTAGCGTAACGCTTCGCTATACAGTACCAACGTGATACGTTCGTTCATCCACAAAGGCATTGAAGCGTTCTTCGCAACAGGTTCGCGTGCCGGCATCCAACCCGTGCACGCACCCAAGCTGAGGCGCCTCCTCGCGCAACTCGAACATGCCACGGCACCATCGGACATGAACCTTCCGGGCTGGCATCTGCATCCGTTGAAAGGCGAGCTGGCCGGCCACTGGTCAGTTCGCGTGAACGGGAACTGGCGAATCACTTTCCGCTTCGTCGATGGCGATGCAGAGCTCGTCGACTATCTCGACTACCACTGAGGAGAACCACATCATGAGTCGGATGCACAACCCGCCGCACCCTGGAGAGACCCTGCGCGATGACGTGTTGCCGGCCTTGGGGCTGACGGTCACGGACGCTGCCAATGCGCTCAACGTGACGCGCGTGGCGTTCTCGCGTGTCATCAACGGCAAGGCCGGCATTTCGCCCGAGATGGCACTACGCCTCGAGCGATGGCTCGGCGTCGACCACGGCGGGCGCGCGGAGGTCTGGTTGCGCATGCAGGCTGCGTACGACCTAGCGGCCGCCGAGAAGGCCGCAAAACCGATGCTGAGGAAGGTTCGACCGATCAAACACGACGAGCGCCTCGCAGCTTGAGGTACCGCCACCGGCCGGCCGCCGGCATAGCGGCCGCACCAAGGGATTAAAGCCCGAGGCGCGGCCTCACTGCAGTGCGACCCAAGAAGAAGCACCATTGCTGTAAACGATCGTAGCAGTACCGAGAGATTGACGGCCCAACAGAAGGCCGGCTTCAGCGCGGACCTGGCGAGGGAACTGCGAAACCTCGACGGCCTTTGCGGGGAGCAGGCCGAGTACGTAGAGAGCCTGTGCCACGCGATCGCGAAGCTCAGCCGTGTCTTGGCCTGAAATTCAATAAAGCTACCGTCGTCTTGCGTCACAAGAATGTCGTCAAGCCCCACACCTGTTTCGCAGCGCAATGTTTCGGGAAGGGCAATTGCTGCAAAGCCGAACCGTATTCCGATCGACCGGCGAGCCAGAATAGGAGCGGCGATCCAAGTTCCCACTGCTGCTTGGAAGTCCATGCCCGCTTCAGCAGCGCGACCGCCGGCCTTCTTGGGAGTAGCCCGGGTGACCCTCATGTCGTTTCAACTTCAACGTCCGCATCCGGACGCACGCCGACGAGCTCGAGCGCGCCCTGGCCACCGCCGAGCCATGCAGAGCACTGCTCGGGCGGCAGCACCATCGACGCACGATCATGAAGAGTCCCGAGAAATTCGTTCGGCAGCACCGTGCACCTCGTGTAGCCCGACACCTTCTCGCCGGTCTCAGGGTTCACGTTCTCGTCGAACAAACCAGCGGCCATGAACACCGACTCGCTCGGCCTCCAGACCCGCACGCGCTGCTTACCCTCGAATGCTCCGCGCGAGTTCATCGGCCGATGTGGCAGGGCAACGTCTGCACCGGCGGTCCGCGGCGCGCTGCCGACATGATCCCGCGCACCGCCGGCGGCCCGACGAGCTCATCATTCATCGCGAAGCGTGTAGTCGCCCAGAGGACGTTGCCGATCGGTGGTTCATCCGAGTCGTCGACGTTCAGGACGTCACCACGCTGCAGGGCTTAGACGTACGCCTCAAGGTGGTCGGTCTTCGCCTTCAGTCGCTCGTTCTCGGCGCGCAGTGCGAATGCATCGTGCTCGGCCAGGTCGGCACGCGCTGATCGCGCGGCGACGCGCTGGAAGCGGCACACCAGCTGCACGACGAGCCACAAGCGCTCGCGAGGCGAGGTCGGCCCCGCCTGGTTTATGCAGACGCTGACGAAGTGCTTCTCCTTCTCC
>CAHJXF010000261.1 GCA_903644065.1 Betaproteobacteria bacterium | reverse complement strand
GACGCCGGACGCGTCCGGCGCGGCGCCCGGCGCCTCGATCATCGATGTCCGGGTCCTCGACGGCGCCGGACAGGGCCACATCAGCGATGCGCTGGCCGGCATCGACTGGGTCATCCTCCATCGCAGCGCCTACGGCATCAAGGTGCTCAACATCAGCCTCGCGGCGGACTCGACCGAGTCGTACACGACGGATCCCCTGTGCCGCGCCGTGCGCAGCGCGGTGTCGGCCGGCATCACGGTCGTGGTCGCCGCGGGCAACTACGGCCTCGATGCGCAGGGCCGCAAGCGCTACGGCAGCATCGGCAGTCCCGGCAACGAACCGTCCGCGATCACCGTCGGTTCCGCCAACCTGCACGGCGGCACCGTGCGCAGCGCCGCCACCGTCAACAACTTCAGCTCGCGGGGCCCGACCCTGGGTGGCTCGCTGGACGACGCGGGTGTGCGCCAGACCGACAACGTCGTCAAGCCCGATCTGGTGGCGTCCGGCAATCGGGTCCTCGGCGCGCTGTCGACGGACGAGTCCGGCAAGGTGCTGAGCACGATCGCCGCGCGCAACCCGCAACTGGTCCTGACGCCGAGCAGCGCGAAGACCGGAGCACGATGGCTCTATCTGAGCGGCACGTCGATCGCCGCCCCGGCGGTGTCGGGTGCCGTCGCGTCGATGCTGCAGGCCAACCCCGGCCTGACGCCGCCGCTGGTCAAGACCATCCTGCAGTACACCGCGCAGGCCTTGCCGGGCGCCAATCTCGCCGAGCAGGG
Organism: Betaproteobacteria bacterium; assembly: GCA_903644065.1. Classification (GTDB taxonomy): domain Bacteria; phylum Pseudomonadota; class Gammaproteobacteria; order Burkholderiales; family Burkholderiaceae_D; genus CAHJXF01. The sequence goes on along the minus strand of CAHJXF010000261.1, from coordinate 4,442 downwards.
CGCGGGGTTGCTGAACGTCGACGGCGCCATCGGCATCGCCTCGAGCCTGCGCGGCGGCATCGCCTCGGCGGTCGCGGCCGGCACCCTGGCGCCTGGCGACTCGCTGCTGCTGCCCGGCCGGGCGCTCCCCGCGGCGACCCGCACGATCGGCGGCAATACCGTGACCTGGTCGCGGCTCGCGTTCGCCGGCGGCAACCAGGTGCTGAGCGGCGACAAGCTGGTCACCGCGTACCAGCCGTTCTTCGATCCGCAGCTGAGCTGGGTCCGGCAGCGCGTGCGGCGCCTCGCCCCGTACTACGGCGCCGCCTATCTCAATCCGCTCGGCAACGACCTCAGGGGTTTCGCCGAGACGACGCCGACGATGCAGGCCCTGACGTCGCCGGGCGTGCTCGCGCTGTCGAAGCTGACCGGGCCGTCCAGCCTGATCGGCGGCACCGGGGTCTTCATGCCCGCGGCGACACTGGCCGGCTACGCCGCGCTCGGCGCGGGAATCCCGATCAGCGGCGGCATCGTGCTCAGCAGCGGCCTGATCCTGAGCGAGGGCCTGATCCTCAGCGAAGGGCTGATCCTGAGCGAAGGGCTGATCCTGAGCGAGGGCTTGATCCTGAGCGAGGGCCTGATCCTCAGCGAAGGCCTGATCCTGAGCGAGAGCGGCTCGACGGCCGCGGCCACGCCGGCCGATCCGGCCGTCGTCGGCGAGAACTGAAGCACGACGCGCCGCGGCTCATCGACATGATCGACATGAACGACTACAACCCGCGTGCGCGCGCCTACTGGTGGGCGACGTTCGCCCTCGGGTCGGTCGCGGTGCTGCATGCGGCGACGTCGGTGCTCGACGGCGGCGGCATGCTGGTCCTGCAGGTCCTGGTCGGCTCGACGGTGGTGGGGCTGACCGGGCTGTTCACGGTCAAGATTCCCGGTGCCAAGACGTCGATCGCCGCGGCGGAGATCTTCATCTTCCTGATGCTGCTGCTGTTCGGCCCCGCGGCGGCGACGCTCGCCGCGGTCGTCGAAGGCGCAGTCGGATCGGTGCGCACCTCGAAGCGCTGGACCAGTCGCCTCGGCGGCCCGGCGATGACCGCGATCGCGATGACGCTTTGCGGCCAAGCGCTCACCCGGGGCCTGGCGTTGCTCGAGGGAGTCGGCGGGCCGTCGCTGCTGCTGGTCGCGCTGCTCGCCTTCGCAGCGCTCTACGCGGGGGTGAGTGCCCACCTGATGCACACGCTGATCGCGTTGAAGCGCGAGGAGCGCTTCGGCATCGTGCAATCGCTGCGCGGCTCGGCCTGGCTGATGGTCGCGTACGTCTGCAGCGCGTCGATCTCGGGGATGCTGTTCCTGAGCTTCAGGACCCTCGGTTGGACCGTCATCATGATCGGCGTGCCGATCATCGGCATGTTCCTGTCGACGCTGCATTTCTATTTCCGCCAGCGTTCCATCAAGCACGAGGCCGCCGCCGCCGCCCAGCACCTGGAGGAGATGAAGGCGAGCGAGAGCCGCTTCCACAGCGCCTTCACGCATGCGGCGATCGGCATGGCCCTGGTCTCGACCGACGGCCGGTTGATGCAGGTCAACGACTCGATCTGTTCGATGCTCGACATGACGCCGGAGGAACTGACCGGCCGCGACATCCAGGTCCTGGCCCATCCGGAGGATTTCGGTCGCCTGCTGACCGAGGTGCATCGCCTGGTCCACGACGCCGCCGGGCCGGCGCATCTCGAGGTCCGCCTCGTGCGACGCAGCGGCGCGATCGTGTGGTGCGCGCTCAACGTGTCGTTCTTCAGCGACTGGTCGTCCGGGGCCCGCTGCCTGATCTTCCAGATCCAGGACGTGACCGCGCGGCGTACCGCCGAGAGCCGGCTGCATCACGTCGCCTATCACGACGGCCTGACCGCATTGCCCAACCGCTCGCACTTCAACCTGCACCTGAAGCGCGCGATCGACGCGTCGCACGAAGCCGTGCCGCGCGCGTTCGCGGTGATGTACCTGGACTTCGACCGCTTCAAGGTGATCAACGACAGCCTCGGGCACAAGGCGGGCGACGTGTTCCTGACGACGGTCGCCGCTCGCCTGCAGGGGTGCCTGCGCGGCACCGACGTGATCGCCCGTCTCGGCGGCGACGAGTTCGCGATCCTGCTCGAGGACCTGCAGCACCCGGACGTGGCGCTCGACCTAGCGACCCGGCTGCTCGCGTCCATCTCGCTGCCGGTACAGCTCGGCCAGACCGAGGTCGGCACCAGCGCCAGCATCGGCATCACGTTCAGCGACATGGGCTACACCAGCACCGAGGACGTGCTGCGCGATGCGGACATCGCCATGTACAAGGCCAAGAGCAACGGCAAGGCGCAGTACGCGGTGTTCGACACCACGCTGCACGAACAGGTGTCGGCGCAACTGCAGCTCGAGAGCGAGCTGCGGCGCGCGATGATCCACGACCAGCTCGTCGTGCACTACCAGCCGCTGTTCAACCTGCGCAACGCCCGGCTGCTCGGCTTCGAGGCGCTGGTGCGCTGGAATCACCCCGAGAAGGGCATGGTCGACCCGGGCCGCTTCATCGCCATCGCCGAGGAGGCCGGTCTCATCGTGGCGCTCGGCGAAGTGGTCTTCGACAAGGCGTGCGACCAGCTGCGACAGTGGTCCGGCGACGCCGCCGACGGAGAGCCTCGGGCGCTCGCCGCCCCGTTGATGATGAACGTCAACGTGTCGGGCGTGCAGCTCACGCACGCGGGCTTCGTCGAGTTCGTCGCGGCGACCCTGCTGAAGCACGGAGTGCGTGCGGAGCAGATCAACATCGAGGTCACCGAAAGCGTGCTGATGGACGCGGCCGGCGTGATCCCGATCATGCAGCGCCTCGCCGACATGGGCATCAAGCTGTCGATCGACGACTTCGGCACCGGCTACTCGTCGTTGAGCTACCTGCACAGCCTGCCGTTCGATACGCTCAAGATCGATCGCAGCTTCGTCGAGCGCATGGGCGACGACGGCCACGGGCAGGAGATCGTCCGTTCGATCGTCGCGCTGGGCCTGGCGCTCGGCAAGTCGCTCGTGGCCGAGGGCATCGAGACGGCGGCGCAGTTGCGGCTGCTGCGCGACCTGCAGTGCGACGAAGGGCAGGGCTACTACTTCTCGAAGCCCCTGGCGGCGGAGGCGATCGCGCCGCTGCTGGCGATCTGGCGCGACGGCGTCGTGCCGGCGGCGGAAGAACCCACTCCGTGTGCGCCGGGCCGGGCCGCGTCGCAGATAGGGACGGCGGGCCCGGGAGCCACCGTGTACGGCGTCGATCGCGTCAACGATCGACGCCGCTTGCTCAAGCTACGGCAGGCGCCGCAATCACTCCGACAGGATCAAGCCACCACCACCCACCATTCCACAAGCTTCTTCATCTAGAACCACGACTTCTTCGATTTGCGACATGTAGAGCTCCCGAGTGTGAGAACGAGCGGAGAACTGCGGAAAACAGCCGTCGACCCGAGCATCGCCTCCTGCAAGAGGAATGATCGGGTCGACGGAGAAAGGTAGGCATAGTCCTCGCGGGAGAGCAAGGCCGATCAACTCGCGGCGCCCCGGATCACGATCGTTCCGGCCATCTTGTCGTGCCAGCCCTGCTTCCTTGCATCGACGGCGATCCACAGGAAGCCGAGGCCGAGCGCGATGGCCGACACGTAGTAGCCCAGGTAGCGCACGAACAGTTGCGCGGTGCCGGCCGGCTGACCGGTCCGCGCGTCGACGATGCGCGCGTGGAACAGGGCCTTGCCGGGCGTGCCCTGCGTGCGTATCCAGAAGACCAGCACGATCATCGCCGGCAGGACCGTGGAGGTGACGAAATCGAGCGCGCCGGTCCGGTCGAGGGCACCGTCGAACGTGCCGAAGACGAACCAGCCGACCGGCACGACCACCAGCATCATCAGCAGCGAGTCGACCGCCGAGGCCCACAGCCGGATCCAGAATCCGACGTACACGATGGCGCTCCCGGGCGGTCGGGCGTCGGCCGGACGCGGTGGGTCGAGATCGATCATGGCGGCGGTGGGCAGCGGTGGTGGTCCACGGTGGTCGACGACCGATGCGACCCGGTGCGACGGCGTCGCGAACGTGGCGACAATGTAACGTGGCGTGACAATCCCCGCCGCCGGCGCGCCGGCCGGTCGGTGCCGTCGTGTTTCAATTGCGGCTTCGTCCGGCCGGTGCTTCGACCCGCGGCCCGGCCCTGCGGTCCCCTCACTCCGATGTGCCTTCGATGACCCCGAGCGACCCTCTTCGTCCCGAGTTCGAGGAAGCGCCGCGACGCGTGCAGCCGGCGGTCCCTCCGCCGTCGGAGGCGGCACTCCTGCAGCCGCCGCGGCAGCGCTGGTATCGGCATGCCGGGGCGTGGGTGCTGCTCGTCGTGGTGCTCGCCGGCGGCGCCTGGTGGTGGCGGTCGCACCGGCCGGCGGCCGGCGACGGGACGG
>CAHJXF010000260.1 GCA_903644065.1 Betaproteobacteria bacterium | reverse complement strand
GGCACCCGCAGCCGACCGATCTTCGGTGCCCAGCGCCCCGTGCCGCGACGAGTCCTCGCAACGCGTCCCGGCGGTCGAACGGACCGTCCGCGCTGCTAGAATTTTGGGCACCCCTTTCGAAGGACCCGCATGCCCTCGTCGTCCGCATCGATGCCGTCCTCGTCCGCCGTGGCGCCCGATCTCACCAGTGCCTCGTCGCCGCAGTCGCTGAAGGCCGAGATCCTCTCCGAGGCGCTGCCCTACCTGCGCCGTTTCCACGGCAAGACCATCGTCGTCAAGTACGGCGGCAACGCGATGGTCGACAAGAGCCTGCAGGCCGCCTTCGCCCACGACGTCGTGATGCTCAAGCTGGTCGGCATGAACCCGATCGTGGTCCACGGCGGCGGGCCGCAGATCGACGAGGCGCTTAAGAAGGTCGGCAAGAGCGGCACGTTCATTCAGGGCATGCGCGTGACCGACGAGGACACGATGGAGGTCGTCGAGTGGGTGCTGGCCGGCGAGGTGCAGCAGGACATCGTCGGCCTGATCAACCACGCGGGCGGCCAGGCGGTGGGGTTGACCGGTCGCGACGGCGGCCTGATCCGCGCCCGCAAGATCAAGATGCAGGACATCAAGGATCCCAGCGTCTACTACGACATGGGCCACGTCGGCGAGATCGAGTCGATCAACCCGGCGGTGGTGAAGGCGCTGCAGGACGACGCGTTCATCCCGGTCATCAGCCCGATCGGCTTCGGCGCCGACAACGAGAGCTACAACATCAACGCCGACCTGGTCGCCGGCAAGCTGGCCGAGATCCTCAAGGCCGAGAAGCTGGTGATGCTGACCAACACGCCCGGCGTGCTCGACAAGCAGGGCCATCTGCTGACCGGCCTCACGCCGCGCAGCATCGACGAGCTGTTCGCCGACGGCACGATCTCGGGCGGCATGATGCCGAAGATCGCGTCGGCGCTCGAAGCCGCCAAGAGCGGCGTCAACGCGGTCCACATCATCGACGGCCGCGTGCCGCACTGCCTGCTGCTGGAGATCCTCACGAACAAGGGCGTGGGGACGATGATCCGCAGCTACTGAGGCGATCGTCCGCGGCGGGATTCGCGGTCGCTTCGACGCCGCGTTCGAGCCGCCTTCGCGGCGCCGTGCCGCGCTGGATCGGTCGAGCGTCGACCCGCCGCTTTTCACGGGACCGGCGATACGGGGACACGGCCCGCTCCGGCCAGCGTCTGTCGACCGACCTTACACATCAGCTTCGGAACGGCGAGCGACTTCGAGCGAAGACTTTGAATTGTCATGATATGTCCGGCGTGGCATGCATCGTGCCTTCCGGTCAACGCCGCACGAGACGGCGATCACGAACGTCGTTCACCGAAGGAGACACCATGAATTCGCATCGTTGGCTCGCCGGCGCCGGTTGCGCCATCGTCCTGTTGTTCGCCACGGGCGCACAGGCGGGCCCCTACTCGGCCGAGTACGTGTTCGGCGACAGCCTGTCCGACAACGGCAACCTCGCCGAGGCGTTCTATCGGCAGAACTTCCCGAATCCGCCGAGCTACCACGACAGCTTCACCAACGGTCCCGTCGCGGCCGAGGTGCTGGCCGGCCGGCTCGGCGTGTCCTTGACGCCGTCGCTGTTCCTGACCGGTTACCAGGATGTCTTCGGCCTGTTCGGCGGCGCTTCGTACGTGGCCGGCACCAACTACGCGGTCGCCGGTGCCACCGCGGCGGCGGCGCCGTTGTTCGGCGGCATCCCCAACGCGAACCTGGTGCAGCAGGTGGCGGCCTACGGCCTGCACGCGGGCGGCATCGCCGACCCGAACGCGCTCTACTTCGTGCTGTCCGGCGGCAACGACATCCGTCAGGCGGCGCTCAACAACCTGGGGCAGTCCGCCATCACGGCCGGCGTCAACGCCGAGGTCGGCGCCATCCAGATGCTGATCAACGAGGGCGCCCGCAACATCATGGTCGTCAACGTGCCGAACGTGGGCGTGATCCCCGAATTCACCCAGGACCATCCGACGATGGCCACGGCGGCCACGACCTTCAGCCAGTCCTACGACGCGCTGCTGTCGGGCGGCCTCACGAGCCTGGCCCGCCCGAGCGGCACCACGGTCAATCTCTTCGACCTGTACACGTTCAACACGAACATCGTCGCGAACGCTGCGAGCTACGGCATCACCGACACCACCGACCGGTGCTTCACCACCACGCCGCTGTCGCCGGCCGCCACCGCCGCCTGCGGCGTCAACGGCGCGAACATCGGCTCGTACTTCTACTGGGATTCGATCCACCCGACCGGCAAGGTCCAGGCGCTGGCCGGCAACGCCATCGCGGCGGCGCTCGGCGTGCCGGAGCCGTCGACCGTGGCCTTGCTGGCCGGCGGCGTGTTCGCTCTCGCCTGGCGTACGCGGCGACGCAAGACGGCTTGACGAAGCGCTGCGCCGCCGGTGGACGGCGCCCGCGGGTCGGCGACGTTGACGGACGAAGGTCCGCGGCGCGCCGGCAGGACGAGGGCTGCCACGGGCTGCCCTTCGACGCACGCGGCGTCCGATGCGAAACGGAATCCGGATTCGCAGCGCGCCGATGCGCTGGCCGTGCTGCAGGTCTTCGGTCGGCAGGCGCTTGCACTCCGCTTGCAGTGCGACCGCGACGATCAGACTGTCGTTGAAGGAACCCTGCCGGGACGGAATGGCCGGCGCGCGCTCGTTGGGCGCAGCGCTCGGCTGAATCTTCCAGGGCGGCATCGACATCTCGCGCAACAGTGCCGCCCGGGCGTCACGGTGGCCTCTCGCTCGTGCGCGTGACCCGGGACCTCAGGGTCTCGTGCACGGCCTGGAAGCCGATGACCGCGAAGCCTTCGTTCAACGGGTCGTCCAGCTTGCGGGGCGACCGCCTGTCTGACCGGCGCCGGACATCGACGAGACGGAGGAAGAGGTTCGAATCGAAGTCACCGCCGCGCATTGCGTTCGTCGCGGGTGAACCGTCGACCGCCGGTATCGATCGACTGATCGATTCGATCGACCACCTCGAGGCACGCGCCGCGTGCCGCTTCCGCGCGTAGCGCACGATCCATTCGCTGGACTGCTCGTCCAGCATGGTGTCCGCCTGCGCCTGTTCGCGAGCCGCGGCGACGATCCGCTCGTCCGCACCCGAGGCGATGTTCTGCCTGCTCCGGTTCCCGCGCTTCGTTCGTGGACGATCCTCGTGTGGTGGTGGAGTGGGATCGGTCGTGCGAAGCGACGGTGCGGCTGGATCGTGCATGATCCGCTCCGCCGCGAACAAGGGAAACGCCGTGAAGTCACCCGTCTGGTTCTTCGACCTCGACAACACGTTGCACGACGCGTCGCATCGCATCTTCGGCGAGATGAACCGCTCGATGAGCACCTGGTTGATGACCAACCTGGCGGTCGACCAGGTCGAGGCGGACCGCATGCGGACCGAGTACTGGCATCGCTACGGAACCACGCTGATCGGCCTGATCCGGCATCACGCCATCGAGCCGCACGCCTTTCTCGACGAAACGCACGCGTTCGTGTCCGATCCGCTGCTCGGCACGCTGATTCGCGCACGCCACGGGCTGTCGGACCTGTTTCGCCGCCTGCCCGGCCGGAAGGTGCTGATCACCAACGCGCCGACCCTCTACACGACGACGGTGCTGCGCGAGATCGGCCTGTCGCGGGTCGTGCGAAAGCGCTATCACATCGAGCAGATGCGCCTTCTCGGCCGCTTCCGGCCCAAGCCGTCGCCGAGCATGTTCCGCATGCTGCTGGCCAGGGAGAAGGTCCATCCGTCGAATGCGATCCTGATCGAGGACAGCGTGCTGAACCTGCGCGGCGCGCGCTCGATCGGCATGCGCGGCGTGTATGTCAGCGGCTACGATCGACAGGCCAAGCGAGCACGCGCTTCGCCGCTCTATCGCGTGCCGACCGGCGCGGGCCTTCGCGTAGAATCGGTCGCCGATCTCCCGCGCCGCCGGCGCTTCCTGCGCTGACGTCGTCCGGCGAGCGGCGCGCGGCTCGATCGAAGCGGTCGATCGGGACATCTCCACCAGACGGCCAGCGACGATGGACCAGACACCGGCAGGCGACGCGACGTCCAGCGGCGAGACCATCGAGCCGCCGGCACCGCGCCGCAAGGTGCCCAAGCCCGGCGAACGCAAGCTGCAGATTCTGCAGACGCTCGCCACGATGCTCGAACATCCGAAAGGCGAACGCATCACCACCGCCGCGCTCGCCAGGCAGCTCGACGTGTCGGAGGCCGCGCTGTACCGCCACTTCGCCAGCAAAGCGCAGATGTTCGAAGGGCTGATCGGCTTCATCGAGGAGACGGTGTTCGGCCTGATCAACCAGATCGTCGGCAGCGAGGAGGACGGCCTGAAGCAGGCGCGTCGCATCATCCTCATGCTGCTCAACTTCGCCGAGACCAACCGCGGCATGACGCGCGTGCTGATCGGCGACGCGCTGGTCGTCGAGGACGAGCGCCTGACGGTGCGGATGAACCAGATGATGGATCGCATCGAGGCGTCGCTCAGGCAATGCCTGAAGGTCGCCGCCGCGCAGGCGGCCACGCCCGACGCGGAACGCTACGCCGCCGAACGCGCGAACCTGATCGTCGCCGCGGTGATCGGCCGCTGGTCGCGCTTCGCCAAGAGCGGCTTCAAGAAGCTGCCGAAGGAGTTTGCGGAGACCCAGGCGATGCTGCTGCTGGTCTGACGAGCGGGACATCGTTCGCACGACCCGCCGCGCGCCACCGGATCGAACGTGAAGATCCGTCCGCCTCGCGCCCCGCCGACACCTGGGCGTCCCGACAACAAGCCGCTCGTGTGGTTCGGCATCGTCGTGGTCGTCGTCACGATCGTCGTCAGCCTGGCCGGCGCGCACTTCGCAATCCAGCGCGAAGCGAAGCGGCGTGCGGACTGGCTCGCGTTCAGGGACACGCATCGCTGCAAGGCGGTCGCGCACAAGGACGGCGAAACGAGGACGGCGGTGACGTACGAGGCGAAGGGCTCGAACACCGTCACGACGTTCACCACGCCCGCTCGAACCGGATGGCTGTGCGACGACGGCATCACGCGCTTCGTGGACGACGTGTGACGCGCCGCGTCGAGGAGCGAGGCGTCGGCACGACGTGTGATGCGCCGCGTCGAGGAGCGAGGCGTCGGCACGACGTCGGCGCGCCGACCGCGACGGCGTCGGGACGACCGGCGGCGGCGA
>CAHJXF010000259.1 GCA_903644065.1 Betaproteobacteria bacterium | reverse complement strand
TGCAGGCGGACGTCGAGGCGCGCGGGGGCGAGCTGCCCACGCGCGAGTCGTACGTGCTGCGGCCGACCGGCATCGGCGTGCTCAAGCTGTCGCGCTTCGACTCGGTCGTCCGCGCCCGGCTCGCGCACGACATCGACGCGGCGCGCGACCACAGCCACGGCCTGATCATCGACCTGCGCGGCAACCCGGGCGGCGAGCAGCGGCTGTTCCAGTGGCTGGTCGGTCGCTTCGTGCCGCGGCGCGTCGAGCTCGCCGAGACCATCGAGCGCGCCGGGTCGCGGACGACGACGGGCTCGATCGACGCGGACCCCGCCGATCGGCCGTACACCAGGCCGATCGCGGTGCTGATCGATCGATCGACGGGCAGCGCGTCGGAGCTGACCGCCCATGCGCTGGTCGAGCAGCGCGACGCGATCGCGGTCGGCGAGGCGACCTGCGGTTGCGTCGTCGCCATCCGCCGCGACTACGTGCTGCCCGACGGCGGCGCGCTGCGCGTCTCGCAGGTCGGTTATCGCACCGCGAAGGGCCGGCGCATGGAAGCCGATCCGCTCCGGCCGGCCATCGAGGTCAAGCCGTCGCTGGCGCAGCGACGGGCCGGCGAGGATGTGGTGCTGGAGGCCGCCGAGCGGGCGTTGCTGACCCGCTGACCGGATGCTTCAACGCGCCATCCGGCGCAGGCAATGCATCGCGCGCGACTGGCGGATCTGCACGTGCCACACGAACGTCAGGTCGAAGATCAGGCCGGCGAGCCACCACAGGTAGACGAAGCCGGCGAACGACAAGACGACCGGCCAGAGCGGCCCCGGCTCGCCGTCGCCCGGCATCACGTAGCCGCGGTGCATCGCGATCGTGAACAGCATCCCGCCGCCGAGGGCGAGCAACGGCTTGAAGCCCCAGCCGGGCCGCAGCCAGCTGAACAGCAGCGACGCGATGACGACGACGATCGACGGGAAGCCGAGCCCCCAGGCGTTGAGCGGCGGCAAGCGCGGGTCGACGCCGCCCGTGGCCGGCAGCAGCAGGCTGGCGATGCCGGCCAGCACGCCGTACACCACGACGGCGCAGAGGCGCCACGTCCAGGCCCGCGTCAGCTGCGGCAGGCGGGCGGCGATCGTCATGCCGAACAGCAGGAGCGCCGAGCCGGCGACGTCGAGCGCGATCGCTGCCGTGCCGATCTCGCTACCGGGGACGGGATGCGGGCTCGTGTAGGCGGAGATCGCCTTGAACGGGAAGTACGCGGCCAGGAACAGCATGGCGAACACCAGCAGGTACGGCAGCAGCGTGCTGGACCACTTGTAGATCAGGTCGTCGCCCGGCACCGGGACGCCGCGCACGACGGCGGCCTTGCGACCCGCGAGCGGCGGCTTGCCCGTCCGGGCGGCCTCCGGCTTGACGACGTGGGCGATGAAGTGGCGGAACACCGCTTCGTCCTCCCAGTAGTCGACATGCGCCTTGCCGGGGAACGGGTAGCGGATGAAGCCGATGTCGCGGTCGGGCCGGAAGCCGAAGACGCCGGACCAGCCGTGGTCGGCGATCCAGCAACGCGCGGCGTCGAGCTCGAAGCCGATCGGATCGCCGCGGTCGTAGTAGTTGCACCATTCGATCGGCTCGATCCCCGGCTGCGGGGTCGGCGGACCGCCCGCGAACAGTTCGGGCCACAGCGTCAGGTGCTTGTCGATCGGCGAGCCGATCGTCATCAGGCCGCGCACGCTGCGCGTCCAGGCCGGCGGTTCGGCGGCGCGGAACGCCTCCAGCAAGCCGAGCAGCGTGACGACCGTGCCTTCGCTGTGCGCGACGATGTGGAGCTCCGCGCCGGGATACTGCGCGTGGGCGTCGCACAGGACCTTCGAGAACGCGTCGAGGATCTTGCGCCGCGAGTCGCCGAACTCGGCCACCACCTGCACGTCGCCGAGGTAGTCGTCGAGGAGGCGACGCAGGTCGAATGTGAACAGGCCGGCGCGATCGGCGATGAAACACAGGCGCTCCAGCACCGTGACCGTCTGGATCATCTCGCTCAGCACCTGGCGCAGCAGCTCGAAGTCGCGCCGCTTGGCCCGCGCCTGCCGATTCGCCGGCGGACCGGGCGCGTAGCGCAGCCGCAGCCGCTCGACCAGCGTCATGGTCCACTTGCGCGCCTCTTCGAGCGTGTCGTGGTCGGACACCGCGTCTTGCGGCACGCGGGCCCAGTACACCTCCGCGAAGGCCAGGCTCTCGAGCTGCGGCGCCGGCAGCGGCGGGCTGAACGCGAAGGTGGCCTGCGCGTTGTGGAAGCTGCCGAGCGGAATGGCCGGCGGCGAGTGGTAGTAGCGACAGAACTGCGCGACGACGGCCTGGATCGTCGCGTAGCGCACCTGCGACCCGACCCCGTGCACCGCGACGACCACCTTCTTCACCTTGGCGTTCGCCACCGGCGACGCACCGACGGTGCCGGTGGTCTCCACCACGACGCCGCCGGCGCCGCCCACCGCGACGCTCGACGTGCTGACGACGGGTGGGGACGTGGCGGACATGGCGTCTCGATGGCTCGACGAGCGGTGCGGCACAGTAGACCATCCCCGGCACGGGCGGAAGGGCCGCGTCGGCCAGGTCCCCCACGGTAAGATCGGCGGTCCCACGGCACGCTGCCCGCGCGTCGCACGTCCGTCCCCTCTTGTCCGTCCCCCTTCTTGCGGAGATCACCGATGCCCCTCGTCTCGATGCGCCAACTTCTCGACCATGCCGCCGAGAACGGCTACGGCCTGCCGGCCTTCAATGTCAACAACCTCGAGCAGGTGCAGGCGATCATGAGCGCGGCCGCCGAGGTGGACAGCCCGGTCATCATGCAGGCGTCGGCGGGGGCGCGGAAGTACGCGGGCGAAGTGTTCCTGCGCCACCTGATCGAGGCGGCGGTCGAGTCGTATCCGCACATCCCGGTCGTGATGCACCAGGACCACGGCCAGTCGCCGGCGGTGTGCATCCAGGCCATGCGGCTCGGCTTCTCGTCGGTGATGATGGACGGCTCGCTGGAGGCCGACGGCAAGACCATCGCCGACTTCGACTACAACGTCGACGTGACGCGGCGGGTGGTCGACATCGCGCACGCGATCGGCGTCACCGTCGAAGGCGAGCTGGGCGCGCTCGGCTCGCTCGAGACGATGAAGGGCGACAAGGAGGACGGCCACGGCGCCGAGGGCACGATGACCCGCGAGCAGCTGCTGACCGATCCGGAGGAAGCGGCGGCCTTCGTCAAGGCGACCCAGCTCGACGCGCTGGCGATCGCCATCGGCACGTCGCACGGCGCCTACAAGTTCACGCGGAAGCCCACCGGCGAGATCCTCGCCATCGACCGCATCAAGGCGATCCACCAGCGCATTCCCAACACGCACCTCGTGATGCACGGGTCGTCGTCGGTGCCGCAGGACCTGCTGGCGACCATCCGCGCCAACGGCGGCGACATGAAGGAGACCTACGGCGTGCCGGTCGAGGAGATCCAGGAAGGCATCAAGTTCGGCGTCCGCAAGATCAACATCGATACCGATATCCGGCTCGCGATGACGGCCGCGATCCGCCAGTACTTCGCCGAGAATCCGGAGAAGTTCGATCCGCGCGACTACCTGAAGCCCGCGATGGCCGCGGCGAAGAAGATCTGCGTGCAGCGCTACCAGGAGTTCGGCTCGGCCGGCCAGGCGTCGAAGATCAGGCCGACCAACCTGACGATCATCGCCGAGCGCTACAAGAAGGGCGAGCTGGCGCAGGTGGTGCATTGAGGACGGCGGCCGTCCTCGAGCCGGGACGATGACCGGTCGACCCGCGATCCGCGCTGACGGTCAGCGCGTCGAACGAGGCCGGGCGACGGCCGCTCGCCGGGGCGGCACATGAGCACCCTGTTCGAATCGCATCTCGCGTCGTTGCCGCTGCTCGGTCGCGGCAAGGTGCGCGAGAACTACGCGCTCGGCGCCGATCGGCTGCTGATGGTGACCAGCGATCGCATCTCGGCGTTCGACGTCGTCATGGCCGAGCCCATCCCCGGCAAGGGCCGGGTATTGACCGGCATGGCGCTGTTCTGGTTCGACCGGCTCGCCGCCGTCGTGCCCAATCACCTGACCGGCATCGCGCCCGAGTCGGTCGTCGACGCGACCGAGGTCGATCAGGTCCGCGGTCGATCGATGGTCGTGAAGCGGCTGACGCCGTTGCCGATCGAAGCCGTGGTGCGCGGGTATCTCGCGGGCTCTGGCTGGAAGGAATACCGCGACAGCGGCGCGATCTGCGGCGTCGCGCTGCCCGCGGGCCTGCGGAACGCGGAGCGGCTGCCCGAACCCGTGTTCACGCCGGCCACGAAGGCCGATCTCGGCGAGCACGACGTGAACATCGACTTCGCCGCGACCGTCCGCGCGATCGGCGCGGAGCTCGCCGAGCAGGTGCGGGCCGTCAGCCTCGCGCTGTACGCGCAGGCGAGCGACTACGCGGCCACCCGCGGCATCGTCATCGCCGACACGAAGTTCGAGTTCGGCCTCGACGAGCACGGCACGCTGACGTTGATGGACGAGGTGCTGACGGCCGATTCGTCGCGCTTCTGGCCGGCCGCGTCGTACGAGGCATCGCTGTCGGCGGGCACCAATCCGCCGAGCTTCGACAAGCAGTTCCTGCGCGACTATCTCGAGTCGGTGCCCGGCTGGGACAAGCGCGCCCCGGCGCCGCCGCTGCCCTCCGAGGTCGTCGCCGAGACCGCCGCCAAGTACCGCGAGGCCTGGCAGCGCCTCGCAGGCACCGAGCCGACGACGAGCGGCTAGGCCGGCCGACTGTCTCCGGCGGTCGCTCTTTCGTCGGTTCACCGGTCGTCGCCCGGCGGGCGGCCGCTAGAATCGCGGATCGCGCAACTTTGAATGCGAATGCATGGCGTTCGAGATTCCGTCGGGTTCCGGTTCCTGCAGCCCCGATCGGGGGCCGGCGCAGCACTCCCTTCCTGCGATTCGACGCTCGGCTTTCGCACCATCGTCGATGAAGGCCGAGTCGATGCCGGCCTCCGAGCATCGCGTGCGAGGCCGATGGTCACTCCTTTCCTTGACATCGGCGACGTGGGTCGGGATGGCCGCGGCAGCGCCGGCCGAAGGCACGCCGCCGTCCGAGTTCGTGCTGGTCGTCGAGCGGCTCGGCGGCACGATCCTCCTGCTCGTGCTCGCGGCGATCCTCATCGTCGCGCTCCTGGTATGGCGCTTGATGGTGATGGTCCG
>CAHJXF010000258.1 GCA_903644065.1 Betaproteobacteria bacterium | reverse complement strand
CGACCAGCGTCAGCAACGAGGCCGCCAGCACCGTCGCCCGCACGGTCGCCCGCACGGTCGCCAACAGGGCCGTCGAGCGCGACCGCTCCATCGCCACGACGGGTCGCGGCCCGGCCCTGCGATCAGCTCGCAGCGCGGGCCTTGCCCTGCGACGCCACCGCCGCCATGGCACGGGCGATCTCGTCGGCGTCGCCGAGGTAGCGGCTGTCGAGCGGCTTCAGGTCCGCATCGAGCCGGTACACCAGCGGCCGGCCGGTCGGGACGTTGAGCGACACGATCTCGCGGTCGTCGATGCCGTCGAGATGCTTGATCAACGCCCGCAGCGAATTGCCGTGCGCGGTGATCAACACGCGGCGGCCGGAGCGGATCGCCGGCGCGATGCGCTCGTCCCAGAACGGCAACACGCGCGCGACGGTGTCCTTCAGGCATTCGGTGAGCGGAATCTCGTCGCGCGCCAGCGACGCGTAACGCGGATCGGCGAAGCTGGCCCGCGGATCGTCGGCGTCGAGCGGATCGGGCGGCGTGTCGTAGCTGCGGCGCCAGACCAGCACCTGCTCGTCGCCGTACTGCGCCGCGGTCTCGCCCTTGTCGAGGCCCTGCAGCGCGCCGTAGTGCCGTTCGTTGAGACGCCACGACGGGGTGACCGGCAGCCACATGCGATCCATCTCGTCGAGCGCGATCCACAGCGTGCGGACTGCGCGTTTCAGGACCGACGTGAACGCGAGATCGAAATCGAAGCCCTCGTCCTTCAGCAGCCGGCCCGCCTCGCGCGCCTCGGCGCGTCCCTGATCCGTCAGGTCGACGTCGGTCCAGCCGGTGAAGCGGTTCTCCCGGTTCCAGGTCGATTCCCCGTGGCGCAGCAGGACGAGTGTGTACATGTCGAGGATGGAATGAGTGGTTCGGGGCGCGCGGCACGCGAGGCGGCATTGTCGGGCCCGCCCACCCCGGACGCGCCGCCGAATCGGTTATTTTATAATGCGCGATCGCCTCGTCGTACCGCCGCTACCGAGACCACTTTTCGCTCGCGGCTCGCCCGGCGACAGGCCGGCGCGACGCCGACGGCTCCCGAGACGGCCCATAATCGCGCCTTCGTCCGTCGCCGCGACCGACTCACTTCTCGACCCTCGTGAAATTCCTACTCGACAACCTGGCGCTGTTCGCCGTCGCGATCAGCAGCGGTGCGCTGTTGATCTGGCCGCTCTTCCGCAAGGGAGGTGCCGCGTCGCTGAGTCCGCTCGAAGCCACCCAGCTCATCAACCATCGCAACGCGATCGTGGTCGACGTGCGCGACGAGAAGGATTTCGCGACCGGCTCGCTCGCCGGTGCGCGCAACCTGCCGTTCGCGACGATCGCCACGCGCGCCGCCGAACTGGTCCGTTTCAAGTCGCGCCCCGTGTTGATCGTCTGCGCCACCGGCCAGCGTTCGGCGCAGGCGCTGGCCGCCTTCAAGACACAGGGCTTCGACGAGGCCTATTCACTCGCCGGCGGCGTGGCCGCGTGGAAGCAGGCCGGGATCCCGCTGGTCCAGCCGGGACGCGACACGTCGCGCGTTCGGGACGTGCCGCGCAAGGCGCGGAACGACCGCGCCGGCCGCGGACGTCGCGATGCGGCCGCCCCGCCGACACTGGCCACGACGTCGGCCTCCGTGCCGGCGGTCGACACCGCCGCACTGGCCGACTCGGCACCGGCCGACGCCGCACCGGCGACCGGCGCCATCAAGGAGCTTTCATGACGACTCCCGTACGCATGTACAGCACTGCGGTCTGCCCGTTCTGCGTGATGGCCGAGCGCCTGCTGCGGTCGAAGGGCGTCGCCGAGATCGAGAAGGTCCGCATCGACCTCGATCCGGCCGCGCGCCAGGACATGATGTCACGCACCGGGCGACGGACGGTGCCGCAGATCTACATCGGCGAGCATCACGTCGGCGGCTACGACGATCTCGCCGCGCTGGACCGGGCGGGCAAGCTGACGCCGATGCTGTCGGCCGGCGAGGCGTCCGCCTGACTTCCCGCGACCCGCGCGCGGGTCGCTGACCGATCCGGGCCCGGGTTCCCCGCGCTCGTCCTCCTAACGAATCGACGAACAACATGGCCGAACCGACCGCAGGGCAACCGACGTTCAACATCCAGCGCATCTACCTGAAGGACGCGTCGCTCGAGATTCCCAATGCGCCGCAGATCTTCCTCGAGACCGAACCGCCCACGGTCGAGGTGCAGCTCGACGTGTCCAATGCCGCGGTTCTCGACGCGATCTACGAGGTGACCGTGACCGTCACCGTCACCACCCGCGTCAAGGAACAGGTCGCGTTCCTGGTCGAGGCCAAGCAGGGCGGCATCTTCGAGATCCGCGACGTGCCGGCCGAGCAGATCGAGCCGCTGCTGGGCATCGTCTGCCCGAACATCGTCTATCCGTACCTGCGCGCCAATCTCTCCGATCTCATCACGCGCACCGGCTTCCCGCCCATCCACCTGGCGGAAATCAACTTCGAGGCCTTCTTCAATCAACGCAAGGCCTCGCTCGGCGCAGACCAGCCGTCGTCGCTGCTCGACGCGACCGGCACGCCGCTGCAGTAAGCCGTCGGCCATGTCGAGAGCCGATCGTCCGGCCCCGCGGATCGCGTCGCTTCGCGCGATGCGTCGCTGGTGGCTCCTGCTGTGGCCGTGCGTCGCGATGGGCCAGGCGACGGCCGCCGACTTCAAGTCGGTCGGCGCGGAGCCCGCCGTGCTCTACGACGCGCCCACGCTGCGCGGCCTGAAGACCGCGATCGCGCCGCGGGGCATGCCGGTCGAACTGATCGTCACGCAGGGCGACTGGACGCGCGTACGCGACTCGAGCGGCGGCCTGTCGTGGGTCGAGAAGCGGCTGCTGGTCGATCGCCGGACCGTCGTCACCACCGATCCGGGGCCGGTCGAGGTCCGGGCGAGTCCCGACGACGCCGCGCCGGTGCTGTTTCGCGCACGACCGGGCGTCCAGCTCGACCTGTCGGTCGCACCGGCGGCCGGGTGGGTCGGCGTGCGGCATCGCGACGGGCAGAGCGGCTTCGTGCGCGTCGGCAGCGTGTGGGGCGAGTAGCGCCATCGATCGCGCGGGAAGCGTCGAGCGGCGCGGCGCCGCGTCGCGCCGAGCGCATGATCCGCCGCGGCTCGCGGGTGGCGGCGGATCCCGGTTGACATGCGCATCTCGATCGTCGGTGCGGGCGCCTGGGGCACCGCGATCGCGTTGATCGCGGCGCGGCGCCACGACGTGACGCTGCATGTTCGCGACCGCGGGCAGATGCAGTCGGTGCGCACGTCGCGCGAGAACGTCCGCTACCTGCCGGGCTTCCCCCTGCCCGAGGCCGTCGCGATCACCGACGACCTCGCGGACAGCGTGCGCGACGCCGAGCTGGTGGTGCTGGCCACGCCGATGGCGGGTCTCCGCGACACCGGCAACGCGCTCGCCCCATTGCGCCCGCGGCAGGTCGTGTGCGTCTGCAAGGGCCTCGAAGCCGATACGCACCTGCTGCCGCACCAGGTCGTGGCGGAGGTCCTGCCCGGCGTGCCGGCGGCGGCGCTGTCGGGGCCGAGCTTCGCCAGCGAAGTCGCCGCCGGCCTGCCGGTGGCGCTGACCGCCGCTTCGGCCGACGAGGTGCTCGCCGAGCGCATCGTCCACACGCTGCACGGCGGCCCGGTGCGGGTCTACCGCTCGTCCGACGTGGTCGGCGTGGAAGTGGGCGGGGCGGTCAAGAACGTCATGGCCGTGGCCGCCGGCATCGCGGACGGCCTCGAACTCGGCAACAACGCCCGGGCGGCGCTACTGACCCGCGGCCTGTCCGAGATGATGCGGTTCGGCGTGGCGCTGGGCGGCAGCGCCGAGACGCTGATGGGCCTGACCGGCGTGGGCGACCTGATCCTCACGTGCACCGGCGGCCTGTCGCGCAACCGCCGGGTCGGCATCGCGCTCGGCCAGGGACGGACGCTGGCCGACACGCTCGCCGTCCTCGGCCACGTGGCCGAAGGCGTGCAGTGCGCGCGAGCGGTCAAGGCGAGCGCCGAACGGCTCGGCGTCGACATGCCGATCACGGTGGCCGTGTCGGCGATCCTGTTCGACGGGCTCGCACCGCGAGAAGCGCTGGGCCACCTGCTCGCCCGTGCGCCGCGCCACGAACAGTGAGCGGCGCGGCGGCCGCGCGTCACGGTGCGACGGCCACGGCGAAGTCGAGCTGCCGCCAGGCCTCGAACACGACCACCGCGACCGCGTTGGACAGGTTCAGGCTGCGTTGGCCGGCGCGCATCGGCAGCCGCAGGCAGCGGGCGGCGGCGAACTGCGCCCGGACCGCGTCGGGCAGCCCGCCGGTCTCGGAGCCGAACACCAGCCAGTCGCCGGCCTGGAAGGCGACGGCGTACGGCGAGCGCTCGCCGCGCGTCGTCAGCGCGAACATCCGCGTCGGATCGGGACGCTCCGCTTCGAGGAACTGCGGCCAGCCCGGGTGCACGCGCAGCGGCGCGTACTCGTGATAGTCCAGCCCGGCGCGGCGCATCCGCGCATCGTCGATCGCGAAGCCGAGCGGCTCGATCAGGTGCAGCGTGCAACCCGTGTTCGCGCAGAGGCGGATCGCGTTGCCGGTGTTTGGAGGGATCTCGGGTGAGACCAGCACGACGTGGAACATGGGCGGCGTACGGGCCGGTGGCATCAGGGAGTGCGGGCGACGACCAGGTTGACGACGCGCCGGGCGCCGGCCCGTTTCAGGGTCTGCGCCAGTTCGTCCAGTGTCGCACCGGTCGTCATCACGTCGTCGACGACGCCGATGCGCGCCCCGGCGAACAGGGCGCGCCGCGCGTCGACCACGGCGAAGGCGCCGCGAATGTTGCGGCGGCGCGTCTCGAACGGCAGCGATGCCTGGGGCAGCGTGTCGTGAATGCGCAGCACGCCGCCCGTCTCGAGCGGCACGCGCAGGCGGGCCGCGACGACGCGACCGATCTCGATCGACTGGTTGAAGCCGCGCGACGCCATGCGTTCGCGCGACAGCGGCACCGGGACCAGCCGATCGATCTCGTTCGCCTCGCGTCCGTCGATCAGCAGACGGGCGTGCAGCAGGTCGGCGAGCAACGGCACGTAGGCCAGCGTCGCGCCGTACTTGAGTCCGCGGATCAGTTGCGAGAACGGTGCCGCGAAGGTCGCCGCGGCCAGCGTCCGGTCGTAGGCCGGCACGCGCCTCTGGCAGCGACCGCAGCGCGTC
>CAHJXF010000257.1 GCA_903644065.1 Betaproteobacteria bacterium | reverse complement strand
CGGGCCTGCCGGCGAAGCCGGACGACGACCTTGGGACAGGTCGCGCGCCGCGCGGCGGTCGCGCCTGCGCTCGACGGCCGGTTGGACGTCCGGGCCACGGTCCGTCGACGCGCGCTGCGATATGCACGTCAGGATATATCGCTTGAGGAGACGCCATGAGCACGAGACGCTTCGACAGCTTCGCCGACTTCTATCCGTTCTATCTCGCCGAACACGCGAACCGGGTCTCGCGGCGGCTGCACTTCATCGGCAGCACCGGCGTGCTGGCCTGCATCGTCGTCGGCATCGCGACCGGTCACGCGTGGTGGTACCTCGGCGCCGTCTTCTGCGGCTACGGCTTCGCGTGGGTCGGCCACTTCTTCTTCGAGCGCAACCGTCCCGCGACCTTCAGGCACCCGGTCTACAGCCTGATCGGCGACTGGGCGATGTACCGCGACGTGTGGCGCGGCCGGGTCAAGCTGTAGGCGCGTCGCGTCGCCCCGCGCCGATCCGGATGCCGCGCGCCTCGAGGTCCCGAGCCGCGATCGCCGACGTCGCCCCGGGCGCCGTCGCGTCCGTGACGCGTTCAGCGACGTCGCCGTCGTCGAACAGCCGGTCGAGCGTCTCGTCGCCCTCTCGCAGCCGCTGCCCGCGGATCGCGCGCGCCAGCGGATCGTCGCGGTCGAGCGCCGTCTCGGCCACGTGTTCCGCGTCGAACGCGAACAGCGCGAAGACCCGGCCCAGCCGGACGACCGACGCGTCGGCCGCGAACAACCACAGGTCGTCGTCGCGCGACCGACGCGACGTCGACGACGCGATCTGCCGGGTGCGGATCACGATGCCGTCCTGCTCGAGCTTCTCGAGGATGGCATCGGTCGACGCGTGATCGAGCCGCGCCGCCTGGCGGATCGCGTACGCGGTCGAGCCGGGCACGTGTCCGGCGTGGTCGATGCGGCGTGCGCGATACAGCACGCGCAGCACGCGCAACGCGTCGCCGTAGGTGTCGCCCGGTGCCTGGCCCCGGTTCCAGTTGCGGCCGTAGATCGCGGGCAGGCTGGCCGCGAGCAGCGCGCCGGCGAGCGTGATGACCCAAATGTAGTAGATCCACAGCAGCAGGAGCGGCAAGGCCGCGAGCGCGCCGTAGATCATCGTGTAGGTCGGAAAGCGCGCGACGTACAGCGCGAAGCCGCGCTTGGCCCCCTCGAACGCGAGCGCCGCGACGAATGCGCCGGCCAGCGCATCGCGCCAGCGCACGTGGCGGTTCGGCACGTAGACGTACAGCGCGGCATAGGCTCCGGTGAACAGCAGCAGCGGCGTCACGCCGAGCACCGCCGCCATCAGTGGCGTGGGCGCCGTCACGAGACCGGCCGCCACGGACGCGAGATACGAGGTCAACGTGAGCGAGACGCCCAGCAGGATCGGGCCCACCGTGAGGATGCCCCAGTAGGTCAGCAGCCGCTGCGCCAGCGGCCGCGGCCGATGGACGCCCCAGATCGTGTTGAGGGCGCTGTCGATGGTCAGCATCGTGGTCAGGGACGTCACCGCGAACGACACGACGGACACCACCGTCAGCGAGCTGGCGTTGGCCGAGAACTGGTCGAGGTAGCCGAAGATCGACGTCGAGATCGCCTCGGGCATCAGCTTCGATTCGAGAAAGGCGTGCAGCGCGTCGCGCAGCCGGCCGAAGACCGGCAGTGCGGTCATCACCGCGAAGACCGTCGTCAGCAGCGGCACGATGGACAGCACGGTCGTGAACGTCAGGCTCGAGGCGACCTGGAACAGGCGCTCCTGATCGGCGCGTCGCAGGCCGAACAGCACCACGTCGCGAATCGTGAGCGCGCTCTGCAGGATCACGCGTCGCGACAGGACGAGGGAGCGGGGCGACATGGGCGGGGGCGGAAACGGACCGGAGCGACCTGCGCATCCGGTCCGGGCACAGGGCACCTCCTTATAATAGGCGACTCGCGCCGGTCCGCTTCGCGGCGCTCGCCGCGTATCGCCACCGGCAGCGCGGCCGGCCCGGCCCGCCTGCGTTACCCCGACCGCGGCTCCAGATGCTCGAACTTCTCGTCCTCTACTACAGCCGCCACGGATCGACCCGCAAGCTGGCCGAATACATCGCGCTCGGCGTCGACGGCGTCGACGGCTGCGGTGCCCGACTGCGGACGGTCCCGGCCGTTTCGACCGTGGCCGAGGCGGTCGAGGCGGACATCCCCGCTGCCGGTCCGCCCTATGCCGAAGCGCGCGACCTCGACGAATGCGCCGGCCTCGCGCTCGGCTCGCCGACTCGCTTCGGCAACATGGCCGCGCCGCTCAAGTACTTCCTCGACGGTACCGGCGCCCAGTGGTATTCCGGCGCGCTGGCCGGCAAGCCGGCCTGCGTGTTCACGTCGACCGGCAGCGTGCACGGCGGCCAGGAGACGACCCTCGTGTCGATGATGGTGCCGCTGCTGCACCACGGCATGCTGATCGTCGGCCTGCCGTACACCGAGCCGGAGTTGACGACGACGACGACCGGGGGCACGCCGTACGGCGCGAGCCACGTGGCCGGCAACGACTCCGGGCGACCGGTCGACGATGTCGAGCGCCGCCTGGCCGTCGCGCTCGGCCGGCGGCTGGCGGAGACGGCGGTCAAGCTGCGACGTTGAGCGCATCGACCGAAGCAGCCGCGCTCGCGGCGTCGGTCTTGGCCGTCCGGGTCGGCGGCCGGATGGGTCTGCGTGGCGGCGTGGCACGGTCGTCGAGCGAGTACGCCGGTGACCGTTGACCGGCGATCCCCCGATCGGCTCGTCGATCCGGACGATGAACCCGGGCGTGGCGGCGCGCATCCTGCGATCGTTCGTTCGCGCTGGCCGCTACCGCTCTGCCTCGCGAGCCTGGTCGCCCTGATGCTGCTGTCGATCGCATTCCCGCTCATGGCCCTGCCCGGCCAGTCACCGGGCCCGGTCCTCGCGCTCTTCAAGGTCGTCGCGCTGGGCTATCTCTTCGCGCGGGTGCGGGTCGCCGACGTCTACACACTGCAATGGTCCTCGATGTTCATCCTGCTGTTCCTGGCCGAGGGGGCGGTCCGCGCGGCGAGCGACCCGCGGCCGTCGTCCGGCATGGGGCTGCTCGAAGCCGGGCTGGCCACCGCCTACTTCGTCGCGGCGCTGGCCTACCTGCGCCCGCTGAAGAAGGTCGCCGGGCGCTCGAAGAGGCGGCCGTGACGATCGACCGACGCGTCGCCATCGATGCGCTGGCACGCTGCGTCGGCGCCTCGAACGTGCTGATCGACGAAGCCGACAAGGCGGCCTATCTCACCGACTGGCGGAAGCGCTTCCACGGGTCGGCGCTGGCGGTCGTGCGCCCGGCCACCGTCGACGAAGTCGCGGCGGTCGTCGTCGCGTGTGGGGCGCTGGGTCTCGCCATCGTTCCGCAGGGCGGCAACACCGGGCTGGTCGGCGGCGCCACGCCGGGCAGCGGCGATGCGCAGATCGTCTTGTCCACCGTCCGGCTGAAAGCCATCCGCGCGCTCGACCGCCTGAACGACACCATCACGGTCGAGGCGGGCTGCACGCTGGCGGAGGTCCAGGCGGCGGCGCTCGGCATCGACCGGCTCTTTCCGCTCAGCCTCGCGTCCGAAGGCAGCTGCACGATCGGCGGCAACCTGTCGACCAACGCCGGCGGCACCGCGGTGCTGCGCTACGGCAACGCGCGCGAGCTGTGCCTCGGCGTCGAGGCGGTGCTGCCCAACGGCGACCTGGTCGGTCATCTTTCCGGCCTGCGGAAGGACAACACCGGCTATCACTGGAGCGACCTGCTGATCGGCGCGGAGGGCACCCTCGGCATCGTCACGGCCGCCACGCTCAAGCTGTACCCGCTGCCGCGCGCGAAGTGGACGGCCTGGGCGGCGGTCGCGTCGCCCGGCGATGCCCTGCGCCTCCTGTCGATCGCGCAGGCGCGCTGCGGCCCGACGTTGACCGCGTTCGAGCTGGTCTCCGACTTCGCGCTCAGCCTGGTCGAGAAGCACTTTCCCGCCGCGCGCTCGCCGTTCGCCATCCGTCATCCGCAGGGCGTGCTGATCGAACTGTCCGATCACGAGAGCGAGGCGCACGCCCGCGCACTGCTCGAGGCGTTGCTCGAACAAGGCTTGCGAGACGGCGTGGTGATCGACGCGGTCGTGGCCGAGGACCTGGCTCGGGCCGACGCCCTCTGGGCGTTGCGCGAGAACGTCTCCGCAGCGCAGGCGGCGGAAGGCGGAAACATCAAGCACGACATCTCGGTGCCGATCTCGCGCATCGCCGACTTCGTCGCGGCAGCCGATCGTGCGCTGCGGGACCGTTTTCCGGAGGTGCGCATGGTCACCTTCGGCCATCTCGGCGACGGCAACCTGCACTACAACGTCTCGCCGCCGGCGGGTCGCGACGAAGCCTCGTTCCTGCGCCTGCAGCCGGAGATCAATCGGGTCGTCCACGACGCGGTCGTGCAGCACGGCGGCTCGATCAGCGCCGAGCATGGCATCGGGCAGTTGAAGCGGGACGACCTCGCGCGCTACAAGAGCCCGGCCGAGATGGCCATGATGCGGTCGATCAAGTCGGCGCTCGATCCCGCCGGCCTGATGAACCCCGGCAAGGTGCTGTGAGCGAAGACGTTCCCGGCCGCGCGCCGGTCGTTCCGGGTCGGCGCGTACGGCGCCTCGTCCTCGATGCCGACGCTGTGAGGCTGCCGAGGTGGCGGCGGTTGCTGAGGCTGCCGAGGTGGCGGCGGTTGCTTAGGTCGCCGAGGCTGCGGCGGGTGCTTAGGTCGCCGATGCTGCGGCGGTTGCTTAGGTTGCTTAGGTTGCCGAGGCCGCTAGATCGGTCGAGGTTGCTAAGGCCGTCGAGGTTGCCGAGTTCGTCGAGGTTGCTGAGGCCGTCGAGGTTGCTGAGGCCGTCGAGGTCGCTGAGGCCGTCGAGGTTGCTGAGGCCGCCGTGGCCGTGGCGGCCGTGGCTGCCGGGGCTGCTCGTCGCAGGCGGGCTATTCGTCGCGACGGCGGTGGCCGCGACGACGTTCCGCTGCGATGTCGACGGCAAGGTCGCCTATGCCGATCGCCCCTGCCCCGATGGGCAACCGGGCCGGATCGTCGCCCCGGCGTCGTTGCCCTCGACGTCGGACAGCGCCGCTGCGCGCGAACGGGCGCGAAGCGACCAGCGCGCACTGGCCGCCATCGACCGCGAGCGCGCCGCGCAGCAGCGGGACGAGCGCGAAGACGTGCGGCGTGCCGCTCGCGGAGCGG
>CAHJXF010000256.1 GCA_903644065.1 Betaproteobacteria bacterium | reverse complement strand
CTCCGCGGCCGCGGAGCACCGTTCCGTCCACGCGAAGTCGAGCGCCAGGTCGAGCGCGATCCGGTGAGCGACGAAGGCACCGCCGGTCAACGGTCCGCACACGACCTCGACGCGATGGCGATCGATCGGGGCGGCGAGCGCGGCGATGAACGGCGCGAGGTCGCGGGGGACGGCGAACAGTCGGTCCAGGTCGAGCCACCGCTCGCCGTGCAGCCCGGACTCGAGCAGGAAGTGGCCTTCGCGACCGACGAGCAGATCGACAAGGCGCCGTTCGAGGTCGGGCACGGCGTTCACGACGATCGGCTCGCGGTCCGGCTCAGCGGATGCTCGACACGAGCCGCCATCGTCGAGGGTCGCGAACAGCGAGCTCGCGGGCCGGTCGGCCTCGTCGAGACCCCGCCTCCGCGACGTTCAGGCAAGGCTCCCCGCCCACGCGTCGAGCTGCGCCACGGTCGCCGTCGCGCCGCCGCAGACGACGACCAGCACGCGGCGATGCGGGGCCAGCGCCACGTTGCGCTCGTACGCGAGCGACAGGGCCGCGCCGCAGGCCGGCTCGACGACGATGCGATGGTCGTCGACGAAGCGACGACAGGCGTCGACGGCCGAGCGATCGGAGACGACGACGCTCGTCGTCGCGTGCTCGCCGGCCGTGACGAACGCCCGTTCGCACACCTGCTTCGCGCCGAGCGACGTGGCGATGCTGGTGATCGCCGGCAGCGCGACGCGACGGCCGGCGGCGAGGCTCGCGTGGAGCGATGCGGCGCCGTCCGTCTCCACCGCCACGACCGGCACGTCCGACCAGCCGTTGCGACGCAACCCTTCGACGACCCCGCACAGCAGGCCGCCACCGCCGACCGACAGCACGACCGCGTCGGGCTTCGGTCCCTGGCGCGCCGCTTCGTCGATCATCGTGGCGTGGCCTTGCCACAGCAGTGGATCGTCGAACGGATGGAGGAACGCATCGGTCTCGCCCGTCATCGACTGCGCCAGCGCATGAGCCTCCTGCCACGACTCGCCGTGCACGATCACCTGGGCCTCCTCGTCCTCGATGCCCCGTCGGGCTCGTGCGCTGGTGGTCTCCGGGACGACCACGACGACGGGAAGCGACAGCCGTCGACCGGCATGCGCGACGGCGATGCCCGCGTTGCCGCCGGACGACGACAGGAAGCGCCGGGCGCCGCGCGCGGCGTAGGTCTCGCATGCGTGACCGATGCCCCGGATCTTGAACGACCCGGGCGGTTGCGACGACTCGAGCTTGAGCAGGACCGTGCGACCCGCGGCACGGCCGAGCGGCGGCGACTCGACCAGCGGGGTTTCGAGGTGCAGGGTCATCGACGATGCGAGGGACGATCTTTCGTGCGGTGGGTTCTGCGCGGAACGGCGATACGGCCGGCCGGCTGCCGAACAGCGTCCAAGCATAAGGGACACGAGACAGATGAAGGCCGCGATCGCCTCGTGCGAAAATGCGCCGCCCTTCCGCCCGGTCCGTCCGCCATGCTCGACCTCCAGCTGCTTCGCAAAGATCTGCCGCGCGTGATCGCGGCCCTGGCGACGCGCGGCTTCGCCTTCGATCGCGCGTCGTTCGAGTCGCTGGAGTCCGAACGCAAGCGCCTGCAGACCGAGACCGAGGCGCTGCAGGCGCGGCGCAACGCGTTGTCGAAGCAGATCGGCCAGCTGAAGGGCCGCGGCGAGGACGCGAGCGCGGCGATGGCCGAGGCGGGCGCGATGCCCGGCACGCAAAAGGCGCTCGAGGAGCGGCTCGCCGTCACGCAGTCCCATCTGCTCGCCCTGCTGCAGGGCGTGCCCAACCTGCCGCACGTCGACACGCCGCCGGGCCGCTCCGAAGCCGACAACGTCGAGGTGCGACGGGTCGGCGCGCCGCGCACCTTTCACTTCGCCGTCAGGGACCACGTCGATGTCGGCGCCGCCCTCGGCCTCGACTTCGAGACGGCCGCGAAGATGACCGGTGCCCGCTTCGCGCTGATGAAGGGGCCGGTCGCGCGCCTGCATCGCGCGCTCGCGCAGTTCATGCTCGACCTGCATACCGAGGAGCACGGCTACGTCGAGTGCTACACGCCGTACCTGGTCAATGCGCAGGCGCTGATCGGCACCACGCAGCTGCCCAAGTTCGAGGACCAGCTGTTCTCGGTGAAGAAGGGCGGCGACGAGGGCGGCGGCGAGACGTTCTACCTGATCCCTACGTCCGAGGTCTCGTTGACCAACACCGTCGCCGGCCAGATCGTCGCGCTCGATGCGCTGCCCATCAAGCTGACCGCGCATACGCCGTGCTTCCGCTCGGAAGCCGGCAGCTACGGCCGCGACACGCGCGGCATGATCCGCCAGCATCAGTTCGACAAGGTCGAGATGGTGCAGATCACCGAGCCGTCGAAGTCGGACGCGGCGCTCGACGAGATGGTCGGTCACGCCGAGACGGTCTTGCAGCGGCTCGAGCTGCCGTATCGCGTCGTGCGGCTGTGCACCGGCGACATCGGCTTCCAGTCGGCCACCACCTTCGACCTCGAGGTCTGGCTGCCGGGGCAGCAGGCCTATCGCGAGATCTCGTCGCTGTCGAACTGCGAGGCGTTCCAGGCGCGCAGCCTGCAGGCGCGCTTTCGCAACGCGGACGGCAAGGTCGACTACCTGCACACGCTGAACGGCTCGGGGCTGGCGGTCGGCCGGACGCTGGTCGCGGTGCTCGAGAATCATCAGCAGGCCGACGGCTCGGTGACCGTTCCCGCAGCGCTGCGGCCCTATCTCCGGGGCGCCACGCGCCTCGCGCGCGAGACGGCATGAGCCGCGACCGACTCGTGGACGGCAACGATCCGCGCACCGATCGGGCGCCGGACGATTTCCCGCCCGATCGGCCCGCCACGCGCCTGCTGCACGACGACTACGTCGCGCCGTCCCCGTTCGGCGGGCTCAACGTCGCCGTCCATCACGCGTCGACCGTGAGCTTTCCGACCGTGGCTGCGCTCCGCGCGCGCGACGTCCACAACGAGACCGGCTACACGTACGGGCTGCACGGCACGCCGACCAGCTTCACGCTGGCCGCCCGCGTCGCGGCGCTCGAAGGCGGCGACCACTGCGTGCTGGTGCCGTCCGGGCTCGCGGCCATCGCGCTGGTGGACCTGGCGCTGCTGACGTCGGGCGACAACTTCCTGCTGCCCGACAATGTCTACAACCCGAGCCGCGATCTCGGCACGTCGCTGCTGGCCGGCTTCGGCATCGAGACGCGCTTCTACGATCCGCTCGACGCGGCCTCCTTCGAAGGCGCGATCGACGACCGCACGAAGCTGGCGTGGCTCGAGACGCCCGGCTCGGTGACGATGGAGGTTCCGGACATCCCGGCGCTGGTCGCCATCGCGAAGCGTCGTGGCGTGCTCACCGCGATCGACAACACCTGGGCCGCCGGCGTGCTGTTCCGTCCGTTCGATCACGGCGTCGACCTGGTGATGCACGCGCTGACCAAGTACCCATCGGGCGGCAGCGACGTGCTGATGGGTTCGGTCACGACGCGCGACCTGGCGCTGCACCGGCGCCTGCGGGCCGCCGACATGCGGCTCGGTTTCGGCGTCGGCGGCGACGACGCCTACCTGATGCTGCGCGGGCTGGGCACGATGGCGGTGCGGCTGCGGCAGAGCGGCGCGAACGGTCTCGCACTCGCGCTCTGGCTCGCCGCGCGGCCCGAGATCGCCGCCGTGCTGCATCCGGCGCTGCCTTCGTGTCCCGGGCATGCGATCTGGAAGCGCGACTTCCACGGCGCCGCGGGCCTGTTCTCGGTGGTGGTCGACGACGCGATCGACGAGGGTCGGGTCGACGCGATGATCGACGCGCTGCGCCTGTTCCACATCGGCTTCAGCTGGGGAGGGGTGCACAGCCTCGCGGTGCCGTACCGCGTCGGATTGCCCGGCGGCCCGGCGCGACCCGTCTCCCGCTGGCCGCATCGCGGCACGCTGGTGCGCTTCTACGCCGGCATCGAGGACGCGCAGGATCTGATCGCCGATCTCGACCAGGCGTTCGTCCGTCTCGCGCGATAGAGGCGCGCAGGCCGCCCTCGTTGCCGGGCATCGCGCTTGCTGATCCGGAGTCCTTGCCTCGCCTCGTGCGAGGTCGTCATCGCCCGCCAGACAGGAGACCGCCCGTGAGCCTTTCCCTCAAACCCCTCGACCAGCAAGTCATCGTCATCACCGGCGCGAGCAGCGGCATCGGCCTCGCGACCGCGCTCGCCGCCGCGCACGCGGGCGCCTCGGTCGTGCTGGCCGCGCGCAGCCTGAAGACGCTCGAGGACATCGCGGGACAGATCGTCTCGACCGGCGGCGAGGCCATCGCGGTCTGCGCGGACGTCGCGATCCGCGCCGACATCGACAAGGTGGTCGACGCCGCGATCGCGAAGTACGGCCGCATCGACACCTGGGTCAACGATGCGGGCGTGTCGATCTACGGGCGCCTCGACGAGGTGGCCGACGAGGACAGCCGGCAACTGTTCGAGACCAACTTCTGGGGCGTCGTCAACGGCTCGCTGGCCGCGTTGCCGCACCTGAAGGCGCAAGGCGGCGCGTTGATCAACCTGGGCAGCGAAGCATCCGAGGAATCGATCCCGCTGCAGGCCATGTATTCGGCGAGCAAGCATGCGGTCAAGGGCTTCACCGACGGCCTCCGCGCCGAGATCGATGCCGACGAGGCGCCGGTATCGGTCACGCTGATCCAGCCGACCGCGGTCGACACGCCGTACCCGGACCATGCCGGCAGCTACCTGAGCGGCGAGCCGAAGCTGCCGACGCCGATGATCGAGCCCGAGAAGGTGGCCAGCGCGATCCTCGACGCGGCCACCAGCCCGACCCGCTCGACGAAGGTCGGCGGCATGTCGGTCATCAATACCACGGTCGCGAAGATCCTTCCGGCGCTCGGCGAGTTGATGGGTCGCATGCAGATGGGCCGGCAGCAACGCGACGAGGCGCCGCACGCTCGCGAGGGCACGCTCTACGAAGCGGGCGAGACCGTCGCGACGGCGGGGCAGACCCACGGGCGCGGCGACGACAACGCCGCCGACCCGAAACAGGCCAAGCAGTCGAACGTGCGCGCCGCCTAGGCGTCAGGACGCGCCGCGCTCGCGCCGCGTTCATCGTCGGACTTGACGGCGGCGAGGCGCACCAGCGCTTCGATCTGGCCATTCACGCTGCGCGCGTTCTTGGAGTATTGATCGTAGAGCGCTTCGGCTTCTTTTTTCTTGCCGGCTTTCTCGTGGGCCT
>CAHJXF010000255.1 GCA_903644065.1 Betaproteobacteria bacterium | reverse complement strand
CTGGCTCGACGCGACGCGGCGTGCGGCGCTCGAGCACGCCGCCGACCGCGATCTCGACGCGGCCGCGACCGACGACCTGGACCAGCGCCTGACGCGCATCGCCCGCGAGGCGCGCGAGATGGCCATGGCGATGGACTTCGCCTTCCTGCTCGAGCCGGAACGCAAACTCCTGTCGATCGGCTACTCGCTCGCCGACAACCGGCTCGACCCGAGCTGCTACGACCTGCTCGCGTCCGAGGCCCGCCTCGCCAGCCTGTTCGCGATCGCCAAGGGCGACGTGCCGACCCGGCACTGGTTCCATCTCGGTCGCGCCGCCACGCCGGTCGGCCCGGGGTCGGCGCTGCTGTCGTGGTCGGGGTCGATGTTCGAGTACCTGATGCCGTCGCTCGTGATGCGCGCGCCGCGCGGCAGCCTGCTCGAGCAGACCAACCGGCTGGTGGTGCGGCGCCAGCAGACCTACGGCGCCGCGATGAACGTGCCGTGGGGCGTGTCCGAATCGGCCTACAACGCACGGGACTTCGACTTCACGTACCAGTATTCCAACTTCGGCGTGCCCGGCCTCGGCCTGAAGCGCGGGCTGGCCGACAACCTGGTGATCGCACCGTACGCGACGGGGCTCGCCACGATGGTCGACGCGCCGGCGGCGCTGGACAACTACCGCGGGCTGGCCAAGCGCCGCGGCCGCGGCCGCTACGGCTTCTACGACGCGCTCGACTTCACCCGCTCGCGCGTGCCCGAGGGGCAGGTCGTGGCGGTGGTCGCCAACTACATGGCGCACCACCAGGGCATGACGATCGTCGCGATCGCCAACACGCTGCACGACGGCAGCATGCGGAACCGCTTCCACGCCGAACCGATGATCGTCGCGAGCGAGCTGCTGCTGCAGGAACGCATGCCGCGCGACATCGCCGAGATCGATCCGCGCGTCGAGGAGGTGAAGGCCTCGGGCGAGTCGGCGCCGCCCGAGGTCGCGTCCACGCGGCGCGTCCCCGCGGTCGCCGGCGGCGCGCCGGTCACGCACCTGTTGTCGAACGGCCGCTACACGACGATGCTCACCGCGTCGGGATCCGGCTACAGCCGCTGGGGCGACATCGCGGTGACGCGCTGGCGCGAGGACCCCACGCGCGATGCCGACGGCTCGTTCGTCTATCTGCGCGACGCGCAGAGCGACGCCGTGTGGTCGCCGACCACCCAGCCGTTCGCCGCCAACGCGCCGGGGGCCGACGTGGTGTTCGGCGAGGACCAGGCGACCTACTCGCGCCGCGACGGACGGCTGCTGACGACGATGGACGTCGTGGTATCGGGCGAGGACGACGCCGAGGTCCGGCGCGTGTCGCTGGTCAACAGCAGTCGGCGCCCGCGCGAGATCGAGGTGACTTCGTACGCGGAGCTGGTGCTGACGACGCCGGCCACCGACAACGCGCATCCCGCGTTCGCCAAGATGTTCGTGCAGACCCGCTTCCTCGCCAACTTCAACGCGCTGGTCGCCACGCGCCGCCGCCGCACGCCGTCGGAACCCGAAGTCTGGGCGGCGCACTTCGCGGTCGTCGAAGGGGACCGGCCGGCCGTGTGGCAGTACGAGACCGATCGCGCGCGCTTCCTCGGCCGCGGTCGCCATGCGGGCACGGCGCTGTCGATGAGCGACGGCCGCTCGCTGACGAACACGGTCGGCACCGTGCTCGACCCGGTCTTCGCGCTGCGCTGCCGCGTGAAGGTGGCCCCCGGCCGCAGCGTCCGGGTCGCGTACTGGACCGTGGTGGCGTCGACCGAGGACGAGCTGATGGCGTTGATCGATCGCCACCACGATCGCAATGCCTTCGACCGCGCGCGGACGTTCGCGTGGACCCAGGCCCAGGTCAAGCTGCGCCACATCGGCATCAAGGCCGACGAGTCCGCGGACTTCCAGCGCCTCGCCGCACCGCTGCTATACGCCGACGCCCGCTTCCGCCTGCCGAGCGACGTCATCGCCCGCGGCCTGGGGCCGCAATCCGGCGTGTGGGCCCATTCGATCTCGGGCGACCTGCCGATCGTGGTCCTGCAGATCGACGACATCGACGACCTGGCGCAGGTCCGCCAACTGCTGCGGGCCCACGAGTTCTGGCGCGCCAAGCGGCTTGGAGTCGACCTCGTCGTCATCAACGAGCGGGCGTCGTCGTACGTGCAGGACCTGCAGATCGCCATCGAGGCCGCGCAGCGCAGCAGCCGTGCGCGACCGGGCTCGGAGAAGCTCACGCCCGAGACCGCCCGCGGGTCGGTCTACACGCTGCGCGCCGACCTGATGACGCCGCAGTCGCGCGCGCTGCTGCTGGCGATCGCGCGGGTCGTGCTGGTCGCGCGCCGCGGACCGCTCGGACCGCAGCTGCAGCAGATGCCGAAGTCGTCGACGCTGCTGGCCCGCCGGCCGATCAGCCCGCTCCCGGACGCGGCCGCGATGGCGCCGTCGCGGCCGCCCGAGCTCGAGTTCTACAACGGTCTCGGCGGTTTCGACGACGACGGCCGCGAGTACGTCACGCTGCTCGACAACGTGCGGACCACGCCGGCGCCGTGGGTCAACGTCGTCGCCAACCCGGCCTTCGGCTTCCAGGCCTCGGCCGAGGGCAGCGGCTTCACGTGGTCCGACAACAGCCGCGACAACCAGTTGACGCCGTGGTCGAACGACGCCGTCGGCGATCCGATCGGCGAGGCGATGTACGTGCGCGACGAGGCATCGGGCCGGTTGTGGAGCGCGACCGCCCAACCGCTTCGCGACGGCGGCCTCTACGTCGCGCGGCACGGCTGGGGCTACAGCCGCTTCGAACATCGCGCCGACGGCCTCGCGCTCGACCTGCTGCAGTACGTGCCGCTCGAAGGGCCGATCAAGATCTCGCGACTCACGCTGCACAACGAATCCGCGAGCGCCCGCCGGTTCTCGGTGACGAGCTATGTCGAGTGGGTGCTCGGGACATCGCGCAGCACGGTGCCGTCGGCGCTCACGACCGAGCGCGACCGTCCGAGCGGCGCGTTGTTCGTCCGCAATCCGTGGGCGGTCTCGTTCGCCGGACGGATCGCGTTCGCGGACCTCGGTGGCCGGCAAACGGCGTGGACCACCGACCGCACCGAGTTCCTCGGTCGCAACGGCGACGCGTCGCGTCCGGCGGCGCTGACCGACGGCGGCACGCTGTCGGGCAGCACCGGCGCCGGCTTCGATCCGTGCACGGCCCTGCAGACGACGGTCGATCTCGCGCCCGGCGAGCGCGTGGAGGTCGTCGCGTTCATCGGCCAGTGCGCCACCGTCGACGAGGCGCGCGCGCTGATCGGCCATTACCGCACCATCGATCTCGACGCGGTCCTGCAGCAGGTCACCGACCATTGGCGCGGCCTGCTCGGCGCGGTGCAGGTCCGCACGCCCGACCGGTCGATGGACGTGATGCTGAACGGCTGGCTGCTGTACCAGACGCTCGCCTGCCGCATCTGGGCCCGCTCGGCCTTCTACCAGGCCAGCGGCGCCTACGGCTTTCGCGACCAGCTGCAGGACGGCATGGCGCTCACGTTCACGATGCCGGACCAGACCCGCCGCCACCTGCTGCGCGCGGCGGGGCGGCAGTTCGTCGAAGGCGACGTGCAGCACTGGTGGCTGCCGCATTCGGGACAGGGCGTGCGCACGCGCATCTCCGACGACCGCGTGTGGCTGGCCTACGCCACGGCCACCTACGTCGCCAGCACCGGCGATACGGGCGTGCTCGACGAGCCGGTGAACTGGCTCGAGGGACCGGCGCTGAAGCCCGGCGAGCACGATGCGTTCTACCAGCCCGAGACTTCGCACGACAGCGCGTCGATGTTCGAGCACTGCGCACGGGGTCTCGACCAGTGCGTGGCCCTGACCGGCGCGCTCGGCCTGCCGTTGATCGGTACCGGCGACTGGAACGACGGCATGAACCGGGTCGGCGAAGGCGACCGCGGCGAGAGCGTCTGGCTCGCGTGGCTGCTGCTGAAGACCATCGACCTGTTCGCGCCGTACGCGGAGGCCCGCGACACGGCGCGCCTCGAGCGCTGGCGGGCCCACGCGGCACACGTGCGCGAAGCCCTCGAGCGCGATGCCTGGGACGGCGAGTGGTATCGCCGGGCCACCTTCGACGACGGCACGTGGCTGGGCTCGAAGGACAGCGACGAATGCCGCATCGATTCGATCGCGCAGTCGTGGGCCGTGCTGTCCGGCGCGGCCGGCGAGGCGCACACGGCGCGGGCCCGCACGGCGATGGACTCGGTCGAGCGCGAGCTGATCCGTCGCGACGATGCGCTGGCACTGTTGTTCACGCCGCCGTTCGACCGCACCCGGCACGATCCCGGCTACATCAAGGGCTACCCGCCGGGACTGCGCGAGAACGGCGGGCAGTACAGCCACGCCGCGATGTGGGCCGTGCTGGCGTTCGCGAAGCTCGGCGAGACCGACCGCGCGGTCGACCTCTTCGCGCTGCTCAACCCGATCAATCACGCGCGGAGCCGCAGCGCCGTGCATCGCTACAAGGTCGAGCCGTACGTCGTCGCGGCCGACGTGTACTCGGTCGCGCCGCACGCGGGACGTGGCGGCTGGACCTGGTACACCGGCTCGGCCGCGTGGATGTACCGCTCCGGCATCGAGGGCATCCTGGGCATCACGCGCGAGGCCGGCCGGCTGACCTTGCGGCCGCGCCTCGCCGCGAGCTGGCCGGGCTTCGAGGCGAACGTGCGGCAAGGTGCGACGCATTTCGCGATCACGGTGCGACGCGATGCGGCGTCCGCGCCGACGGACGCCGACTTGCCGCGCGTGTCGTGCGACGGCGAGCCGCTGACGATCGACGACGGCGCGTTCCACCTGCCGTTCGACGGCGAGCGGCACGAGGTGCTCGTCCTGGTCTAGAACGCGAAGTATCGCGGCACGCGGCGATGTCGCACGCGGCGACGTCGCACGCGGCGACGTTCCGTGCAGCGACGTCACGCAGCACGAGGCGCCGCAACGCGAAGCGACGTTCACGAAGCGACCCAGCGATGCGACGACGCGCACGGCGAGTCGGCGGCCGCGGCGGTGATGGTGACGATGGCGGTGCGACGGCGTGCGGACGCACCGTGGCACGCCGCCGATGGACGTCGACATTGGGCTCGGGTCCGGCGAGCGATACGGCGTCACCAGCGCGGCATCGCCACCGTTTTCAGAGCAGTCCGTAGCGCGGCAGTGGCATCGACCGGCCACGTCGCGGAACGCCAGCAGACGATGCCGTCCGGTCGCACCAGCGTCGCGCCGCCGTCGTCG
>CAHJXF010000254.1 GCA_903644065.1 Betaproteobacteria bacterium | reverse complement strand
CTCGTCGCGGATGCCGATCCGGCCGAGATCGTTCGCCGCGCCCTTGACGTCCATGACGAACTTCAGCTTGTACTTGCCGAGTTCGACGGTGTCGTTGCCCTGCAGGAAGTGCTTCTTGATCGGCTGCCCGTTTACCGTGGTGCCGTTGGTGCTGCCGAGGTCCTCGATGAACGAGTCGTTGAGGATGGTGATCAGCACGGCGTGCTCGCCGCTCACCGCCAGGTTGTCGATGACGATGTCGTTGTGCGGCCGCCGACCGATCGTGGTCCGCTCCTTCGTGAGCTCGACTTCCTTGAGGACGAGCCCGTCCATCGAAAGGATCAGCTTCGGCATCCGCTACTCCGCAGTGGGTCCCGGCCGGGTTGCCGCGCGCCACACCCGCGCGATCCGGTCTTTTTCAAGGATGCCGACGCTCGTCGAAGCGCGGTCGCTGGACGAATCGTCCTGTTGCGGGCCGGGCGTGCCCGCCCAGCCGACGCTCGCCAGCACGACGGACACGTTATCACGGCCACCTTGCGCATTGGCCGCGGCGACGAGGCGTACCGCGACCTCGTCGAGACCCACGGCGTCGGCGACCCGGCCGTCGACCGGCCGCGGAACGCCGAGGAAGCCCGCCTGCACGTCGTCTTCGTCGGCCAGCAACGGGTTGCGCAGCAGATCGAAGATGTCCTCGTCGCTGAGCATGTCGGGCAGGCCGTCGGAACAGATCAGGTAGAGATCGCCCGGCGCGATGTCGTACTCGTTGATTTCCGGATCGGCGACCAGATCGACCCCGAGCGCCCGGGTGACGAAGTTGCGGTTGATGGAGGCGTGCGCCTCGGCCGGCGTCAACACGCCGGCATCGATCTGTTCCTGAAGCAACGAGTGATCGCGGGTCAGCAGGCTGAGCACGTCGTCGCGCATGCGATAGATGCGCGAATCGCCCAGGTGCAGCGTGGTGGCGACGTCATCGGAAAACAACAGCAGGGCGAGCGTGGTGCCCATGCCCTGGCATTCCGGCTCGCGCTGCGCGAGGTCGATGATGGCTTCGTTGGCACCGTCGACGCGGGCGCGCAGCAGCGCGTGCAGCATGCGCAACGAGATCGGCTCGCCGCTCGCTTCGGTGGCGTCGGGATCGGTATCGGCGGCGGCGTCGGCGGCGCGACGCAGCCGGGAGAGATCGTCGACCAGGTGCGTGACGAGGAATTCGGCGGCCAGACCGCTCGCCACTTCGCCGGCGTTGTAGCCCCCCATGCCGTCGGCGACGAGCGCCAGGCCGCACGCCTCCGCGAGGCCGATCGCATCCTCGTTCTGCTCGCGCACCAGGCCCCGATGGGTCGCCTTCGCATAGCGATAGCGGATCGGGCCCGGGTCGTCGAGCATCGACGAGGCCGTCATGCGCCCTCCGGCGTTGGCCGCGGTCGACCACGCGGTGCGGGACGCGATCGCCGGATCGGCCAGCGGAGCGACGACGAGACTCGGGCGACAGGCATGCAAGGCGGGCTCGATGAAACGGCGGGACAGGACAGGAACGGGCAATGGATGATGACAGCGCGCCACGAAACCCGTCAATGCACTATCGACGCGGATCGGCCGGGCTGAAGCCCTCGCCGCGAAAGGATCGGCTCGGCGACGCGGAACCCGGTGGCCGTCGACGCAGAAGCGTTCAGCGCGACGAACCGGCCGCGGCGGGCCGACGCGCCAGCGCGCGCCCGACGATGACGACGACGATCGCGCCGCACAACCCC
Source organism: Betaproteobacteria bacterium (assembly GCA_903644065.1). Classification (GTDB taxonomy): domain Bacteria; phylum Pseudomonadota; class Gammaproteobacteria; order Burkholderiales; family Burkholderiaceae_D; genus CAHJXF01. The sequence goes on along the minus strand of CAHJXF010000254.1, from coordinate 3,544 downwards.
AACGCCGACGAGCCGACCTGCGGCAACCGCCCGATGACCACCGGATCGCCGGCCGCCATCTCGCCCGCGACGAACCCCAGCAACGCGGCGCCGGCCGTGACGATCAACGGGAACCGCCCGATCAGGCGGAGCAGCAGCGTGCTGCCGAACATGATCAACGGAATCGTCAGGCCGAGACCGAGCAGCAGCACCAGCAAGCGGGCCGAAGGCGGCGCCGTCCCGGCCACGGCCGCGACGGCCAGCACGTTGTCGAGGCTCATCACGAAGTCGGCGACGAGGATGGTGCGGACCGCGGCGAAGAGGTTGCCGGCCGCGTCGATGTCCCGGTGCTCGTCGTCGCCCCGCAGCAGCTGGACACCGATCCACAGCAGCAACAGGGCGCCGGCCAGCTTGACGTACGGCAGCGTCAGCAGCGCCACCGCGAAGAACACCAGCAATACGCGGAGCACGATGGCGCCGGCGCTGCCGAGGAGGACGGCCTGGCGTTGACGGGCCGGCGGCAGCTTGCGCGCGGCGAGGGCGATGACCACGGCGTTGTCGCCCGACAGCAGCACGTCGATCCACACGATCTTCGCGATCGCGAGCCAGAACGGCGCCGTACCGAGCTCGTCGATCATCGGATCAGGGATGCTCGACGGCGCGCCGACCGTCGTCGACCGGCCCGGAGCGCCGGCTACCGCCGCGAGACGACCGCACGGAGCGGAGATCAGACCACCGACTTCGACGGCTTGCCCGGACAGGGCGGAGATCAGACATCGCTTCGACGGCTTCCCGGACAAGGCGGAGATCAGACACGGACTCCGCCAGCTTGCCCGGACAGGGCGGGGTTTCAGATCACCGACTTCAACAGCTTGCCCATCTCGCCCGGATTGCGCGTGACCTTGATGCCGCACGCTTCCATCACCGACAGCTTCTCCTGCGCCGTCCCCTTGCCGCCGGAGATGATGGCGCCCGCATGGCCCATGCGCTTGCCCGGCGGTGCCGTCACGCCGGCGATGAAGCCGACGACCGGCTTCTTCATGTGGTCGCGGATCCAGTACGCCGCTTCTTCCTCGTCGCCGCCGCCGATCTCGCCGATCATGATCACGGCGTCGGTCTCCGGATCGTCGTTGAACAGCTTCATCACGTCGATGTGCTTGAGCCCGTTGACCGGATCGCCGCCGATGCCGACCGCGCTGGACTGGCCGAGGCCGAGCTCGGTGAGTTGCCCGACCGCTTCGTAGGTGAGCGTGCCGGAGCGCGACACGACGCCGATGCGGCCCTTCATGTGGATGTGCCCCGGCATGATGCCGATCTTGAGTTCGTCGGGCGTGATGGTCCCGGGGCAGTTGGGCCCGAGCAGGACGGTCTTGCGGTTCTCCTTTCGCATCCGGTCGCGCACCTCGATCATGTCGCGCACCGGGATGCCCTCGGTGATGCAGATGACGAGGTCGAGATCGGCCTCGACGGCCTCCCAGATCGCGGCCGCGGCGCCGGGCGGCGGCACGTAGATCACCGACGCGGTGGCGCCGGTCTCCCGCTTGGCCTCGCCGACCGACGCGAAGATCGGAATGCCCTCGAAGTCCTCGCCGGCCTTTTTCGGGTTGACCCCGGCGACGAAGCAGTTCCTGCCGTTGGCGTAGTCGCGGCACATGCGGGTATGGAACTGACCGGTCTTGCCGGTGATGCCCTGCGTGACGACCTTGGTGTTCTTGTCGATCAAAATGCTCATGTGTTTGTGTGCGCGTCAGCGCCCGTTCATGTCATCCCGGCGAAGGCCGGGACCCAATACTTCAGGTAATGGAGGGAAACAGGTCTTTCCACTCCGGATTCATCGACTGGATGAGGTTGACCTTCCAATCACGATGCCAACGCTTGATGCGCTTTTCTCTTTCGATCGCTGCGAAGATGCATTGGTGCGATTCGTACCAGACGAGTCGATGCAATGCATGCTCTTTAGTAAACCCCGCGGCGATCGATCTGCGATGCTGATCGGTTCTCCTGACAAGATCGCCCGTCACGCCCACATAGAGCGTTCCATACCGCCGGTTCGTGAGGATGTAGACGTATGCATAGGCCATGGAGACATTGGGCCCCGGCCTGCGCCGGGGCGACAACGATCGAATGGATACGTTTCATCACACCCACCTTGCCGACCGCTCGAACCCCCTCACCCGCCCCGCGCCGCCGCCACCACCTTCTCGCCCGCTTCCGTCATGTTCGCCGCCGAGATGATCGGCAGGCCGGAGTCGGCCAGCATCTGCCGGCCGAGTTCCTCGTTGGTGCCCTTCATGCGGACCACCAGCGGTACCTTCAGCTGCGTCGCCTTCGACGCCGCGATCACGCCTTCGGCGATCGTGTCGCACTTCATGATGCCGCCGAAGATGTTGACCAGGATGGCCTTCAGGTCCGGGTTCAGCAGCATGATCTTGAAGGCCTCGGTCACCTTCTCGGTGGTGGCGCCGCCGCCCACGTCGAGGAAGTTGGCCGGCTCGCCGCCGAACAGCTTGATGGTGTCCATCGTCGCCATCGCCAGACCGGCGCCGTTGACCAGGCAGCCGATGTCGCCGTCGAGCGAGATGTAGGCGAGGTCGAACTTCGACGCTTCGATCTCCGCCGGATCTTCTTCGTCGAGGTCGCGGAGACCCACGATGTCGGCGTGCCGGTACAGCGCGTTCGAGTCGAAGTTGAGCTTGGCGTCGAGCGCGATCACCTGGCCGTCGCCGGTCAGGATCAGCGGGTTGATCTCGGCCAGCGACGCGTCGGTGTCCCAGTACGCCTTGTACAGCGCCTGGAAGATCGCGCGCGACTGCGGCAACGACGCGGCCGGCACGCCGATCTTCGTCGCCACGTCGTCGGCATCGGCATCCGACAGGCCGGTCGCCGGATCGACGAAGATCTTGTGGATCTTCTCGGGCGCGTGCTCGGCCACTTCCTCGATGTCCATGCCGCCTTCGCTCGACGCCATCAGCGCGACCCGCTGCGTGGCGCGGTCGGTGACCATGCCGAGGTACAGCTCCTTCGCGATGTCGGCGCCCTCCTCGATCAGCAGGCGCCGCACCTTCTGTCCCACGCTCGACGTCTGGTGCGTCACGAGCTGCATGCCGAGGATCTCGCCGGCCTTTTGTCGCACTTCGTCGATCGACTTCGCGACCTTGACGCCGCCGCCCTTGCCGCGCCCGCCCGCATGGATCTGCGCCTTCACGACCCATACCTTGCCGCCCAGCTTCTCGGCCGCGGCGACCGCTTCGTCGACGCTGAACGCCGGGATGCTGCGCGGCACCGTGACGCCGTACTTCTTGAGCACGTCCTTGCCCTGGTATTCGTGGATTTTCATGGAGAGGTCGCGGCGGTGGCGTCCGTTGACAGGGTTGACGAGGCATCGGCCGCGGGCCGATACCAGCGGGGATAGAAACGCGCGACCGCGGGGCCGTCGCTGCGCAGCGCATGACAGCGATCGAGCTGGAACGGCTTGGTCTCCAGCGGCGCGTCGGGGCCGGGCGCGGGGTCGCCCGCCGCCGCGTCTCGGGTGCTGGCGACCTCGCCGGCGAACGCCTGCACCGCC
>CAHJXF010000253.1 GCA_903644065.1 Betaproteobacteria bacterium | reverse complement strand
GCGAGCGCGGCGCGGGCCGCGTCGTACGGCGCCAGGACCACGCCGTCGCGCCGCAGCGCTTCGCGCACGTCGGCCGGGACCTTGCCGTCGCCGATGAACAGCGTGGCGCGGTCGGGCTCGACCAGTGCGTGCGCGACGAACACCGGGTTGTATTCGACGTCGGCGCCGCGCAGGTTCAGCAGCCAGGCGATGTCGTCGAGCGTCGAGACGAAGTGCGTGTCGGCCCCGGCCGCCCGCATCGCGGCGCGGACGTCGGCGAGCTTGTCGGCGCGCGAGCGCGGTGCGAACGGGCTCGCGTGTTCGTAGATCGGCCGGCTCGGCAAAGGCGGTCGGTCGGGCCACACGTCGTCGAGCAGGTCGATGCCCGTCTCGAGCGCGATGCCGCGCTCGCCCAGCGCAGCGCGCAGCTGACGCGCGGCGGCGAGGCCGAGGATCGCCCCGTCGATCGCGACGACGTCGCCGACGTCCAGGTGCCCGGCCAGCCAGTCGACATGGGCGGTGCTGCCGGCGCCCGGGATGCGCAGCGACTCGACCCCCGTGCCGGCCAGCTGCGCGTCGGCCTGGCCCCAGTAGCGCGAGTCGGCCCACACGCCGGCGAAGTCGCGCGTCACGACCATCGTGCCGGCCGACCCGTTGAAGCCCGACGCCCAGACCCGGCTCGACCAGCGCTCCGGCGGGTATTCGGACAAGTGCGGGTCGGACGTCGGGATCAGGACGGCCGCGAAGCCGCGCTGGTCGAGCGCGGCGCGCAGTGCGGCGACGCGCTGGCGCACGGCGGCGCGGGAGGATTCGAGTGTGTCCATGGCGGGAAGAGCCGGCGGGCGGCGACGAACGATGAAGGCGAATTATGAAGGGTCCGCGAGGACGCGGAGGGACTCGCGGGACGGCGCGATGCGGTCCGGCAATTTACGGCCGGCGTCGTGCGCCTCGCACCGCCTCTCGCTTCCAGCGACGACGAGACCGGCTACGGCCTGTCCGTATCCGACGCCGCCATCGCGGCGGTCGTCGGCGTCATCGGCGGACGCAGCGAGCGTTCACCGCTGCCAGGCATCGCGCAGCGTCGCGATCCGGTTGAACACGGGCCGGTCGGGCACCGAATCGATCCGGTCGGCGACGAAGTAACCGAGGCGCTCGAACTGGAACGTCGCTTCGGCGATCGCGTCGACGCCGGGCTCGACGAAGCCGCTCACGATGCGCTTCGAATCCGCATTCAGCGCCTGCAGGAAGTCGCGGCCGCCGGCGTCGGGCTGGGCGTCGACGAAGAGTCGATCGTAGAGACGGAACTCGGCTCGCAGCGCGTGGGCCGCGCTCACCCAGGCGATGTTGCCCTTGACCTTGACGGCGTCGGCACCCGGCGTGCCGCTGAAGGTATCGGGCAGGTATTCGCAGGTCACCTCGACGACGCGCCCGTCGGCGTCGCGCGTGAAGCCGGTGCAGCGCACGACGTAGCCGTACTTCAGGCGCACCGTGCTGCCGGGCCGGCCGTCGAGCGGCGGCGCGAGGCGGAAGAAGCCCTTCGCCGGCGTCGCCTGGAAGTCGTCGCGCTCGATCCACAGCTCGCGCGCGAACGGAAAGGTGCGCTGGCCGCGCTCGGGCGCGTGCGGATGGACCGGCGCCGAGCAGGGCTCGGTGCGATCGGCCGGGTAGTTGGTCACCACCAGTCGCACCGGGTCGAGAATGGCGAAAGCGCGCGCCGCCTTCGGATCCAGGTCGTCGCGCAACGACTGGTCGAGCTCGGCGTAGTCGGTCCAGCTGTTCGACTTCGACACGCCGCCGCGATCGCACAGCGAGCGGATGGACGCCGGCGTGTAGCCGCGACGCCGGAGGCCGACCAGCGTCGGCATGCGCGGATCGTCCCAGCCGTCGACGTGGCCTTCGTCGACCAGCTGCTTCAGCTTCCGCTTGCTGGTGACGACGTAGGTCAGGTTGAGGCGCGAGAACTCGTACTGGTGCGGCAGGCCGAACGGGTTCGGCATGCCGAAGCCCTCGGACGCCTCGAACGCGTGGGTGAGCAGCGGCGCGAACTGTTCGGGACTGCTGAGCAGCAGGTCGAAGAAGCCGTCGAGATCGCGCTCGACGGCGGCCTCGTCGCTCGTCCAGCGATCGAACAGCGTCCGCATCGACGCTTCTTCGGGACTGGCGAACAGCTTGTGGCGAAACGTCGCGCTGTGCGCCGCGAAGGCGGCCTGCTCGGCCGCGCCGCGCGATCGCAGGTCGCGTACCCGATCGATCGCATGCATGAACTGCGGCGCGCGCAGGACCGGGACGATGCGCTCGAGCGCCCAGTCGTACAGCGGCCGATGGTCCTCGAACTCGAGCGTGCAGATCGAGTGCGTGATGTTCTCGAGCGCGTCCGACACGCAGTGCGTGTAGTCGTACATCGGGTAGATGCACCACGCGTCGCCGGTCCGGTGGTGGTGCGCGTGACGGATGCGGTACAGCACCGGGTCGCGCAGGTTCATGTTGGGCGACGCCATGTCGATGCGCGCGCGCAGCACGTGCGCGCCGTCGGGATAGTCGCCGGCCCGCATCATGTGGAACAGCGCCAGGTTCTCCTCGACCGTGCGGCCGCGATACGGCGAGTCGCGACCGGGCTCGACCAGCGTGCCGCGCGTCGCGCGCATCGCATCGGGCGACTGGCTGTCGACGTAGGCGTGGCCGGTCCGGATCAGGTACTCGGCGAACTCGTACAGCAGATCGAAGTATTCGCTGGCGAAATACAGGTGGTCCTCGAGCTCGGCGCCGCGTTCGGACACCACCTGCTCGGCCTCGCGCTCGAACGGCTTCGCGCTCCAGTCGAAGCCGAGCCAGCGCACCATCTCGACGATCGCGTCGACGTATTCGGCGTCCTCCTTCTCCGGATTGGTGTCGTCGAAGCGCAGGTGGCACACGCCGCCGTAGTCGCGCGCCAGGCCGAAGTTGAGGCAGATCGACTTGGCGTGGCCGATGTGCAGGTAGCCGTTGGGCTCGGGCGGGAAGCGGGTCCGCACCCGCGCCGGATCGGCGAACACCGCGCGATCGACCGGCGTGGTGGCGCGGTGCGGCACGCCGAGTCGTGCGGCATAGGCGCCGCGCGCCAGGTCGTCGTCGATGACGTGACGCAGGAAGTTGGTGGGTGGCGCGGGCGGCTGCACGGCGGACGACGGGGACGACGAAGGCGAGGACGAGGACGACGGAAGCGGAGCGGTTCCTCGCGAAGCGGGATCGGTGGGAGCGCGAGGCGTGGCGGCGGAAGCGGTCATGGCGGGTCCCTGGGGTGGCGCGCATTGTAATCGGTCGGTCCGCGCGCTTTTCGCGGTCGCGCGCCACAGGACGGTGCGCCGCCGGCGCCGCGAAGGGTCGTCCGCGCCCGCGTCGTCTCGCGGCGCGCGCAGTGTTGTACGTACCCCTCAGGCGCCGCGGGCGACGCGCGTTTTCGGGTCGTTCCGAGAGAGCGAATGCGATAATCGCCCCTCCTCGCCGCCGTCTTGCCGCATGCCGATCCGTCCCGCCCACGCTCCGTCCGCTCGTGTCCGCTCGTATCCGCTCGTGTCCGCTCGTGTCCGCTGTTCTGCAGCCGCGTCGATGACGGCGACGGTCGACCCGATCGGCGTGAACGGGTGAGTCGTCTCGTCCGCGAATGCGTGGCGATCGGCCTCGGCGCGACCCTGTCCGCCGCTGCGCTCGCCGAACCGATGCCGCTCTGGGAAGCGGGCGCCGGCGTCGGCGTGCTGGTGCTGCCCGACTATCGCGGCTCCGACGAGTCGCGAGCCTACGTGCTGCCGTATCCGTACCTGATCTATCGCGGCGACTTCCTGAAAGCCGACCGCGAGGGCGTGCGCGCCGAGTTCCTCGACAGCGATCGCTTCCGCTTCGAAGTCGCCGTCAGCGCCAGCCAGCCGGTGCGCAGCTCCGACAACCAGGCGCGTCGCGGCATGCCCGACCTGAAGGGTTCCTTCGAGCTCGGTCCGTCGCTCGCGATCAACCTGCTGCGCAGCGCCGACCGCTCGGCGCGGCTCGACCTGCGCGTGCCGGTCTCCACCGGCGTCACGCTCGGCGGCGGCTTCCAGGGCCTCGGCTGGCAGAGCGCCCCGCGCCTCAACCTCGACGTCAACGATCCGCTGGGCTTCGGCGGCTGGAACCTCGGGCTCGCGGCCGGGCCGATCTTCCAGAGCCGCAAGCGGGACGCGTACTTCTACGACGTCTCGAGCGACTACGCGCGTGCGGGCCGACCGGCCTATCGCAGCAGCGGCGGCTACGCGGGGTCGCAGGTGCTGGGCGCCCTGTCGAAGCGCTTCGAGCGGGTGTGGGTCGGCGCCTACGCCCGCGCCGACAGCCTGAAGGGCGCGAGCTTCGACGACAGCCCGCTGGTGCGGCGTCGCAGCGTCTTCTCGGCCGGCTTCGGCGTGGCCTACGTCTTCGGCCAGTCGTCGCAGACCGTGGACGTGCCGTCGCGATGACGGTCTTCGCATCGCGGTCGCCTGCGGGCGCGTCGTCACCCGTCCTGCGCCTGTGGGGCAGGGTCCGCGTGCTCTACGACTGGCCGATGTTCTACCTGTGCCTCGTCGTGCTCGGCAGCTTCCAGCTCGGCTGGTCGGTCGTCGCCTGCGCGATCCGTCATTCGGTCTGCGAGGAACGTTCGGTCCGCATCGGCCGCTACTTCGTCTCGCTGCTGTATCGCTGCTGCTTTCGCGTCACGCGGGCGGTCGGCGTGCTGGCCGTGGACGCCACCGCGCTCGATGCGCTCGACCCCGACGAGCCGCTGATCATCGCGCCCAACCATCCGTCCGTGATGGACGCGCCGATCCTCATCTCGCGGCTCGAGAAGCTCAACTGCATCATGAAGGCGTCGGTGCGCGACAACCTGCTGCTCGGCGCGGGTGCGCGGCTGGCGGGCTACATCAGCAACGACGGTCCGAAACGCATGCTGCGGTTGTCGGCGGCCGAACTCGCCCGGGGGGGTCAGCTGATCGTCTTCCCCGAAGGCACGCGCACGCTGCGCGGTCCGGTCAACGACTTCAAGTGCGGCTTCGCCGCGATGGCGCGCAGGACCGGCGTGCCGATCCAGACGGTCTTCATCGAGACCGACACGCCGTACCTGGCGAAAGGCTGGCCGATCCTTCGGAAGCCGCCCCGCCTGCCGATGCGTTTCACGGTGCGGGTGGGTCGCCGCTTCGAGGTCGGTGCGGACGTCAGCGGGTTCGTCACTGACCTGCAGCGCTACTTCGAGGACGAGCTCGCGGACGCGGCGCTCGGTCGCCTGTGGGACCCGTCGCCGAGCGCCGCCCCGACGGCGCCGCTC
>CAHJXF010000252.1 GCA_903644065.1 Betaproteobacteria bacterium | reverse complement strand
AAGATTGAGGGGTTTGGCGATTCCCAGTCTCTCAAATCCAGTCCGAATGGACACGTACAACCTATTGGGCCTTCACAGCTAGCCATCTCGGCTTCGGAGATACCGTGGGCCGACCTATCCCTCGGTCTCGCTCGCCCGGTCGCTGGTGCGGTCGCTGGTACGGCGGAGCGCGCGCACGTAGCCGTGGTGCGCCCAGCCGTCGCTCCAGCCCGGCGGCCACGGCAGCGCCGGGCCGGTGTAGCGCGGCACGCCGCGTTTGACCGCCATCACCGGCAGGTGGATCGGCATGCCGCGCGGGCCGCTGGTCTGCAGCCGCAGGTTGCGCGTGGCCGCTTCCCAGCCGAGGCTGTACGCGTGATTGGGCAACAGCGCGTCGCACACGTCGGCGAACCACGCCGTGTGATCGGGATCGCTGCCGAGCGCCTGGGCCAGGCCCTCGGGGTCGTGCGACGCCAGCGCGTGGACCAGCTGATCGGTGGTGGCGCCGGGCGCGTCGCCCCAGCCCATCACCGGGTTGAAGTTGTAGTCGGAACCGGAGCCGTACCAGCCGCGCCGCAACGGCCGCTGCACCCAAAAGGAGCCGTGCGGATCGCGCCGGCCGGTGAACAGGTGCCAGCGCCAGTGCAGGCCCGACGGCTTCGGCCAGGTGTACAGGTAGAGCCGTTGGTAGCCGGCGCCGTGCAGCGCGCGGACCATCGCCATCAACCGCGCATGCGGCATGTAGTCGGGAGCCGCGCGACGGAACAGGATCGGCGTGCCGTCGGCTTGCAGCACGCCGTCGTCGCAGAGCGAAAGGTCGAGCGTGTTGACCTCGTTGCCGAAGCGCGCGCTGACCCAGCCGGTCAGCAGGTTGACGCCGGTCAGCACGCCGTAGCCGCGTGCCGGATGGAAGACGATGGTGCCCGGAGCAAGGGGTTTGTGTTCGCTCATGGCGTGACTCTAACAGCCGTTCGAAGCGATTTGGACGACCGGCCGGACGCCGTCGGGTTCCGTCCGGCCGCGCGGCGCGCGTCATGCCGCGCCGACGCCTGCCTTCCCTTACCATCGCTTCCACCCGTCCTCCTGGAACGCCATGCCGGCACCGACCGTCGCGCTCGTCTACGCGCATCCGTACGCCGAGCGTTCGCTCGCCAATCGCGAACTGCTCAACGCGATCGACGGGCTGCCGTTCGTCGATCACCGGCCGCTCTACGACCTGTATCCGGACTTCGACATCGACATCGAAACCGAGCAGCGCCGTCTCGCCGCGGTCGACACGATCGTTCTGCAGCACCCGGTCTACTGGTACAGCATGCCGGCGCTGCTGAAGCTGTGGATCGACGAGGTCCTGGCGCTCGGCTGGGCCTACGGCGGCGGGTCGGCGCTCGCCGGCAAGCGGCTGCTGTGGGTCGTCACCACCGGCGCCGACTTCCGCGCTTATTCGCCCGAAGGACCGCACGGCCAGTCGTTCGAGGTCTTCCACGCGCCGATGCGCCAGACGGCGCGGTTCTGCGGCATGGAATGGCTGGAGCCCATCGTGGTCCACGACGCGCACGCCGACCAGGCGCAGGTGGCGGCCGCGGGGCTTCGTTACCGGCAGCGGTTGATGGCGCTGGACGCGAGAGCCGCATCGCAGTCCGCGCTTCCGGTTGCTGCGCCGGTCGCCGCATCGGCTGCCGCGTCGGTGACCACACCGGTCGCCACGCCGGCCACGACACCGGACGCGGACGTGCGCGCGACGCAGGCCGTCCGGCACGAAGGCTTCGACGCCGTCGCGCCGACCAGCTCGACGCCGGCCGGTCCGCCGCGATGACGCTCGACCTGCTCGTCTACCTCGCGGCCGCGGTCGTCGCGGTGCCGCTCGCGAAGCGGGCCGGCCTCGGCTCGGTGCTCGGCTATCTGATCGCCGGCTGCGTCATCGGACCGGGCGGCTTCGGGTTGATCACCGACGTCGAGAGCATCGGCCAGGTGTCCGAGTTCGGCGTGGTGCTGATGCTGTTCCTGATCGGCCTCGAGCTCGACCTCGAGGAGCTGTGGAAGCTACGCGGCGCGGTGTTCGTCGGCGGCGGCCTGCAGATCGGCATCACCGGCGTGCTGCTGTCGGCCGCGCTGGCCGCGCTCGGCCTGGCGTGGCCGTCGGCGCTGCTGGCCGGCTTCGCGCTCGCCATGTCGTCGACCGCCATCGGCATGCAGGTGATGGCCGAACGCAACATGACGCCGACGCCGGCCGGCCGCACCGCGTTCGCGATCCTGCTGTTCCAGGACATCGCGGCCATCCCGTTGATCGCGGTGGTGCCGCTGGTGGCGCAGATGCTCGGGCTCGGCCGCCACGCCGCGAGCGACCAGCCGGTCTGGCAGAAGGCGGCCATCGCGATCGCGGCCGTCGCAGCCGTGATCGTGTCGGGCCGCTACCTGGTCCGGCCGGTGCTGCGCATCGTCGCCAAGGCCGACGTCCGCGAGGTGTTCACCGCCTTCGCGCTGCTGCTGGTCGTCGCCATTGCCGAACTGATGAGCTTCGCGGGGCTGTCGATGGCGCTCGGCGCGTTCATCGCCGGCGTGCTGCTGGCCAGCTCCGAGTACCGCCGCGCGCTCGAGACCGACATCGAGCCGTTCAAGGGACTGCTGCTCGGCCTGTTCTTCATCGGCGTCGGCATGTCGATCGACTTCGCGCAGGTGCTGGCCGCACCCGGCCTGCTGACCGTGCTGGTGTCGGGCCTGGTCGCGATCAAGTTCGTCGTGCTGGTCGGCCTGTCGAAGCCGCTCGACGTGCCGCGCCGCCAGCGCCTCGCGTTCGGCGCGCTGCTCGGCCAGGGCGGCGAGTTCGCCTTCGTGGTCTTCAACGTCGCGTCCGAATCGAACGTGCTCGACGGGCCGTGGATCCCGTTGCTGACCGCGGCCGTGGCGATCTCGATGGCGGCCACGCCGATCGTGCTGATCGTCGCCGACCGCGCGGTGGCCCGCATCGCGCGTCGCGAACGCGGCGCGGACACCAGCGACGTGATCGACGAGCGGGCGCCGGTGATCATCGCGGGCTTCGGTCGCTACGGCCAGGTGGTGGCGCGCGTGTTGAACGGCTCGGGCTATCCGGTGATCGTGCTCGACCACGACCCCGACCAGATCGAGCTGCTGCGGCGCTTCGGCTCGAAGGTGTTCTACGGCGACGCGACGCGGCTCGACCTGCTCGAAGCCGCCGGCGCGAAGGACGCGGCACTGCTCGTCATCGCGATCGACGACGTCGACGACAGCATGCAGCTCGCCAAGGCCGCGACCGAGGCCTTTCCCAACCTCCGCATCCTGGCGCGCGCCCGCAACGTGCGGCACTGGCTGGAGCTGCGCGAGCTCGGCATCGAGCACGTCGAGCGCGAGACCTTCGAGTCGGCGCTCCGCACCGCGCGCTCGGCGCTCGAGGTGATGGGCGTGCGGCCGTTCGAGGGCCGGCGCGTCGCGGACCGCTTCCGTCGCACCACCACGAAGACGCTCGAGGAGATGCTGCCCGAGTTCCGCGACGAGCAGAAGCTGGTGGCGCGGGCCCGTAGCGGCCGCGACGAGCTGGAGAAGATGCTGACCGAGGACAAGGCCCAGCGCGACGCGGACTTCGGCAGCGGCTGGGGGCGAGCCGTCGATGCGCCGGGCGAACGCTGAGCGCGTCGATTCAGGCCGCTCGCGCAGCGACCCGTTTCAGTCGGGCGCGGTAGTCGCTCAGGCCGGACGCCATCGAACCGGTGACCGCCTGCAGCACGGCCGGTGACGCCGTCTCGGGCCGGCCCGCCGTGAACGGAGGCGACGGTGCGTACTCGAGCGCCAGCTGAATCGACTCCGCGCGTTCGACGCCGGCGATCTCCGCGATGACGGCGAGCGCGAAGTCGATGCCGGCGGTGACGCCACCGCCGGTGATCAGGTTGCCGTCGCGCACGACGCGGCCGGCGTCGGGCACGGCGCCGAAGAGCGGCAGCAGGTCGCGCCAGGCCCAGTGGCACGCGGCCAGTCGGCCGACCAGGAGACCCGCGGCGCCGAGGATCAGCGATCCGGTGCAGACCGACGTGACGTAGCGGGCGGTCGTCGCCAGCCGGCGGACGTGTTCGACGAAGACCGGATCCTCGATGGCCTCGACGCAGCCGACGCCGCCCGGGACGCACAACACGTCGCACGAGTCGATCGCGGCCAGATCGGCGAGCCCCGAGAAAGTCAGGCCGCGCGCAACGACCGGCCGCGCATCGACCGAGGCCACGATCACGTCGGTGTCCGGCACCAGCGCGAAGAACTGGTGCGGCCCAGTGAAGTCGAGGTGGGTCACGCCGGGATAGAGCGGCATCAGGATGGTGAGCGGGCGGGTCATGTCGGTTCTAGGGGGTCGTCGAAGGAACGCCATCGTGGGACGGATCGATGATGGCGTAAACGACTGTGATCCCTCAAAATGCGACATGCCCCGTCACGTCGAACGCACTGTCGTCTTCTACGTGTGTCCCGGTCACCAGCTACTCGACCTGGCCGGCCCGCTCTGCGCATTGCAGGCAGCCGCTGCGTTCGCCGGCGGCACGCCGTACCGCCTGCAGGTGGTTTCCACGACGGGTCGACCCGTTCCGAGCAGCGTCGGGCTGCGGACCGAGACCCGGCCGACGGCCGACCTGCCGCTCCACACCGTCGTGATGGTGGGCGGCGACATCGCCCCCATGCTGCGGCCTCGCGAGATTGCCGCCTTCGTCGAGGTCGCACGACACGCGCGCCGGATCGCAAGCGTCTGCACCGGTGCGTTCATGCTGGCTGCGGCAGGATGGCTCGACGGGCGCCGCGCCACCACCCACTGGCGCTGCGCGCGACGCCTGCAGCACGAATTCCCGGACATCATGGTCGAAGGCGATCGCATCTTCGTGCGGAACGAACAGGTCTGGACGTCGGCGGGCATCACTGCCGGCATCGACCTCGCGCTCGCGCTGATCGAGGACGACCTCGGGCTCGACGTCGCCCGCGCGGTGGCGCAGGAGCTGGTGGTCTATCACCGCCGACCCGGGAGCCAGTCGCAATTCTCCGCACTGGCGGCGATGGACGGCGAGTCGGACCGCATCCGCCGAGCGCTCGGCCATGCGCGAGCGCATCTCGCCGAACCATTGCCGGTCGAGCGCCTGGCGGAAGCCGCGTGTCTCGGCGTCCGGCAGTTCGGCCGGACCTTCCTGCGCGAGACCGGCGAGACGCCGGCGCGCGCCGTCGAGCGCTTGCGCGCCGATGCCGCGCGCGGCCGGATCGAGGACGGAACGGAGCCGATCGAGGCGATCGCCGCATCGGTCGGCTTCCACAATCCCGAACGCATGCGTCGCGCCTTCGTGCGGC
>CAHJXF010000251.1 GCA_903644065.1 Betaproteobacteria bacterium | reverse complement strand
CCCGGCGCAGCCGCGGCGACGGGGAGCGGCGCGGTGGCGGTGGCGCTGCCACCGCCTCCACCCCCGCCCCCGCAGCCGGCGAGCGCCAACGAAAGGGCCACGCACAGCGTTCCGAGCGGGCGGGAACGAACGATGAAGCGACGGGAGATGGGCATGCGCGCGGTCGAGCGAGGCGAGGGTCGCGCGACATGCGCGCCTTCCCCTGCGTGTCGACCGGCACGACGAAACCTTGAGTGCCTCGCGGTCCGGACGCCTGCGCTCCGGCGCGCCGGACGCATCCCTTATCCTTCGGCTCCCCGCTCTCTCTCGAAGGGTCTCGCCATGTCGGGTCGTTCCCTCTTTCGCTTCGTCTGTGCGATCGCTGCCGGCGTCGTCGCGTTCGTCGCTTCGGCCGAAGATTTGGCCGGCGCGAAGGACCATCCGGCCATCAAGCGGTTCGCCGGCTCGTCGATCGTCGGCTACGACGTGAAGCGATTCGACCAGTACGTGCTGCAGACCGGGCCGTTCAAGCGTTACGACCCGCGCGCCAGTCGCGCCGAGTACGCGCAGAGCCTGCCGCTCGAGGGCGCGATCACGCGCATCTGGTACGAGTCGCCGGGTGTCACCACGGCGACCGAGCTGCTGCGCAACTACACCAACGAGCTGACGGCCAGCGGTTTCGAGCTGCTCTACGACTCCACCCGGGACGGATCGATCCGGGCGACGCCCGGCTTCCTGAGCCGTTTCGGCGGCGACCCGGTCCGCACCAATCGCACGAAATACGTGTTCGCCGCCGCGAACGAGGACGGCACGCGCTTCGCGAGCCTCCGGCTGCCGCGACCGACGGGCGACCTGTACGTCGGCGTGACGACGGTCGAATGGGCGGCGCCGGATGCGAGCTACAAGACGCAGAAAGCGGCCTATGCGGCTGTCGAGATCGTCGAGGTGCAGGCGATGCAGCAGCAGATGGTGACGGTCAGCGCGAACGACATGTCGAAGGCGATGACCGCCACCGGCCGTGTCGCGCTCTACGGCATCCTGTTCGACACCAACAAGGCCGACGTCAAGGCCGAGTCGAAGCCGGCATTGGTCGAGATCGACAAGCTCCTGAAGGGCGATCCGTCGCTGAAGCTGCGGGTGGTGGGCCACACCGACAACCAGGGCGCGCTCGACGCCAACATCGGCTTGTCGAAGCGTCGTGCCGAAGCGGTCAATGCGGCGCTGGTCGCGCAGTACGGCATCGCGGCCTCGCGACTGGCGGCGTTCGGCGTCGCGGACCTGGCACCGGTCGCGTCGAACGCGAGCGAGGAGGGGCGGGCGAAGAACCGGCGCGTGGAGCTCGTGCCGCAGTAGCGGGTCACCGGAACCGCCCGGGCGCGACGACTATCCGCGCCGCGACGCGGCGAACGCCTTCCATGCCGCCGCTTCGCTCGGCCGCAGCGTCAGGATCTCGCAGCCGTCGGTCGTGACCAGCACCGTGTGCTCCCACTGCGCCGACAGCGAGCGGTCGCGCGTGGCGACGGTCCAGCCGTCGGCGAGCGCGCGGACCTCGCGTGCGCCCGCGTTCAATATCGGCTCGATCGTGATGGTCATGCCCGGCATCAGCCGCTCGCCGGTCCCGCGCTGACCGAAGTGCCGCACCTCCGGCTTCTCGTGCATCGCGGTACCGATGCCGTGGCCGCAGAAGTCGCGAACCACGCTGCAGCCGTTGCGGCGCGCGTGGTCCTGGATCACGGCACCGATGTCCCCCAACGTCTTGCCGCCGCCCACTTCGAGGATGCCGAGCCACAGCGCTTCCTGCGTCGCGCGCGACAGGCGCGCCGCGGCGATCGAGGGAACGCCGGCGACGTACATCGCGCTGGTGTCCGCGTGCAGTCCGTCGCGCTGCACGACCACGTCGATGTTGAGCAGGTCGCCGTCCTTCAGCAGCCGGCTGCCGGGCACGCCGTGGCACACGACGTCGTTGACCGAGATGCACGTCGCATGGCGATAGCCGAGGTAGCCGACGCAGGCCGGGACGCCACCGTGGCCGACGATCCAGTCGTGGCACCGGCGATCGAGCGCTTCGGTCGTGACGCCGGGGACCACGTGCTCGCCGATCATCTCAAGGACGCCGACGGCGATGCTCGCAGCGTCGCGCATCGCGTCCAACATCGCCGCTGTTTTCGCGTGGGTCACCTGCAGCATGTCAGGGGGTCTCCCACAACTCGGGGTGGCCGGCGCGCGCGGGGGCGGCGAGCCCGAAGTGGCGATACGCGGTCTGCGTCGCGACGCGACCGCGCGGCGTGCGGTGCAGGAAGCCCTGCTGGATCAGGAACGGCTCGATCACGTCCTCGATCGTGTCGCGTTCCTCGCCGATCGCGGAGGCCAGGTTGTCGAGGCCCACCGGGCCGCCGTCGAACTTGTGCAGCACGGCTTCGAGCAGCTTGCGGTCCATCACGTCGAGACCGAGCGCGTCGACGTCGAGCATCCGGAGCGCCGCATCGGCGAGGGCCGACGTGATGCGGCCGTCGGACCGCATGTCGGCGTAGTCGCGCACGCGGCGCAACAAGCGGTTGGCGATGCGCGGCGTGCCGCGCGACCGCTTGGCGAGTTCCAGTGCGCCCTCGTCGTCGATCGGCGTGCCGAGCAGCGCGGCCGAACGCAGCACGATGCGCTGCACCTCGGCCGGCGTGTAGAACTCGAGCCGGGCGACGATGCCGAAGCGGTCGCGCAGCGGGTTGGTCAGCATGCCGGCACGGGTCGTCGCGCCCACCAGCGTGAACGGCTGCAGGTCGAGCTTGACGCTGCGCGCGGCCGGTCCCTCGCCGATCATGATGTCGATCTGGAAGTCCTCGAGCGCCGGGTACAGGATCTCTTCCACGACCGGCGACAGACGATGGATCTCGTCGATGAACAGCACGTCGTTCTTCTCGAGATTGGTGAGCAGCGCGGCGAGGTCGCCGGGCCGCTCCAGCACCGGTCCCGAGGTCTGGCGCATGCGCACGCCCATCTCGCGCGCGACGATGTGCGCGAGCGTGGTCTTGCCGAGGCCGGGCGGTCCGAACAACAGCACGTGGTCGAGCGACTCGCCCCGCTTGCGGGCGGCGCCGATGAAGATCTCGAGCTGCTCGCGGATCTTGACCTGGCCGATGTATTCGTCGAGCGCCTTCGGTCGGAGCGCGCGCTCGAACACCTCTTCGTTGGGGGAGGCGGCGGAGGAGGAAGTGATCCGCGTGTCGGCGCGGGTCGCCGGCTGCGAGGAGAGGTCGTCGGTATGGATCATCGCGAAATGATGAGCCGGCGATCAGGCGATCACCATCGTACGGCCACGTCGTACGCGCCGAACGCCGTGTCTTTCGACAGGAGGATCAGTTCTTCCACGCGGGCTTGCGCGATGAGCATGCGGTCGAAAGGATCGCGATGGTGCAGCGGCAGCGCGTCGTGCTCGACCACATGGGCGATGTCGATGGGCAGGACGGCCACGCCGTTTTCCTGTTGCTGTCTGGCCACGAGAGTGGTGAGTGGTCCATCGATGTCGAGCTTGCCGATCCGGGTCTTGATCTGGATTTCCCACAGGCTCGCAAGACTGACGTGCAGGTCGTTGCGGCCGTCTTGAACGAGCGGTCTCAATCGAGCGGGCAGCCGATCGTGAAACAGCGCCAGGAACAGAAAGGCATGCGTGTCGAGCAGATAACGTGCGGGCGCGGACGGCCTCGCGCTGCGGCGCGTGCTCATCCACCTGCCGGTTTGCCGGCTTCGTCTGTCGGCGCCGTGACCCGGTCGGTGGGCTCCGGATCGACCTTTTCGTACCACGAAGCTTCGTTTTCCATCGGCGCATCGAAGTCGTCGGCGATCCACGCGCGGGGACTGGCGTTGAGGCCGAGGACGCGCGTCGCCGGCTTCCGGTTCAAAGCCACCAGCCGCACGACCGGCTTGTTGGCTCGCGCGATGACGACCTCTTCACCCGCTTCGGCCCGAGCGATCAGTTCGGACAGCGTGGTCTTCGCTTCGTGGACGTTGACGGTGGTCATGGTGGCGCATGGGATCGAGTTAGTTCACATCTTAGCTAATCGGGTCGTGGTGGCGCAAGCCGGCACGGATCCGGAGCCGCATCGCCGTCGGTCGGTGCGAGGTGCGTCAGCGTGAAGGTGATCGCTCGACTCGAGCCGTCACGGTGCCGGGCGACGCGTCGAGCGCGTGGAGGCAAGCCGAGCGATCGTCTTCGCCGAGCCCGCTTCCGGTTCGACGCGTGCCGGCGCGTGCACGGTGTCCCGGTCGGCAGATAGTGCAGCAGGCGGATCGACGCGCCGTCGTCCGCCTCGATGCCGATCTCGACCGATCGATCGGCCCGATCGCCCGTGCGTGCGCTGCGCAGGAACTGCCCGTTGCGCAGGCCGGCCGCCTGCGCCGGTCCGGTCTCGTCGACGCCGACGATCGGGCCACCCTTCGTGGAACCCGCGAGGTCGAAGCCGAGGTCGTCGCCCGGCTCGGTGACGTCGTCGAGCACGACGCAGGCGGTGAGCGCATCGTCCGCCGGTTCCGGGGAGCCGCCACGGTCGATCAGCCGGTCAGCAGGTTCATGTAGCAGTGACCCGGACGCGCCGCTCGTCGTCGCCGGGAACGACCCAGGCGGTCCAGCCGATCCACTCGAAGTCGGCGCGCTGGAGCACCGGCAGGAACTGCGTGCGGGCGATGGCCGTCGGCTCCCCGGCCGCGATCTGCCGGAGCACGTGGCGCACGGTCGGCGCCGCGTCGGGCGGATGGACGATGCGCTTGACCTGCGGCTGGTCGGGGTCCTCGAGCGTCGCACTCGCGGTCAGGACCTGGAGCGCCTCGATGCCCCAAGCAGCGTCCTGGGCGCTGGCCACAGGCGCGGCACGTGCAACGACGTCCGTCCGCTGTGGTCGCCGGCGAAGCGCAACGTCAGGAGATAGCGGTCGCCGTCGCCGTCCGCCTGCCGCACCACGCGGTAGTCGATGCCGAGCGGCCCGGCTGCGACGGGACGCGACGCCGCGTCGGCGGGCGACCCGATTGTGATGCCGACTGTGAAGCCGAACAGGAAGCCGAACACGAGGCCGACGGCGAGCAGGGCGCCGCGCCGCACCCTGCCGGCCCAGGCCCGCGCCGTCACGAAGCGCCTCGCTCCTTCGGGTCGAGCGCTTCCTGATCCTCCGACTGCCGGAACAAACCGACATAGGCATCCGGCTCGCCGGCGCCCATCGCCTGCTTGGCGTGTTCGGTCGCCACGATCGCGCGGTGCAGCGCCGTGATCTGCTCGTGTGCGGTCTTCGCCTGCGCCCGCGCCACGCCGGCGGCTTCCTCCGCACGCCCTCGCGCCGTCTCGGCGCGCTGCTGCGCCTCCTCGGCACGCGCGCGGGCCTGTTGGGCTTCGTCGGCG
>CAHJXF010000250.1 GCA_903644065.1 Betaproteobacteria bacterium | reverse complement strand
GCATATTCATCTGCATCGGCGGCATGGGCATGCTCCTCGGATCCGACGCCATCAACGGCTCCACCGTCGGCGGCATGGTGGCCGCAGGCCTTTCGGGCCCCGCGCGAGCCACGGCAGGCTCGCGGCGATGAAGCCGCGTCGGGTCCAGCGTGTGGCGGTAAAGGACATGGCGGTCAGCAGAGGGGGATGTGGATCGGGATGTGGATCGGACTCGGAAGCGAGACGTGAGGCAGCATGTGGGCCGACGTGACGAAACGGGTCACGACGCTTCCGACCGAACGAACGCGTGGCGGTACCGGCGAACCATCGCCGACGACCGGACGATGCCGTCGGCTTCGTCGCGGAGTGCGAGCCACGGCAGCGCGAAGAGACCGGCGTGGAACGCGATCGCCGCCGGTAGCAGGTGGTCGAGGTGCCAGATCAGCACCGACGCGCCGGCCATCAGGCCGATCGCGAGCAGGCCGGCGAGCGCGATGCGCGGCGCGATGGGGCGCTCGAAGCGCCACCACAGGACGGCCATGGCGCCCAGCGTCGCGGCGGCTTTCAGGATCGCCATGCCGCGCAGCAGCGTCGCTAGGTCCGGGTCGACGAATGCCGCGTCGGCGTGAACGCCGCGCATCGTGGCGACGACCCAGGTGACGACCCAGGTGACGACCCAGGTGACGAGGACTGCCCCGACCAGCGACGCGCGCCAACGCGTCGTCGACGAACGCGGCGCGGGCGCGGGACTGGCGGATGCGAGGGGCGGCGCCCGGTCGTTGGAGGTCATGATGGGATCGAGAAGCGAAGCATGCGGGGTGACGGTCCGGCCGGTCCGGCGGGGGCTCGACGAACAGGCGGTCGCACGCCAGCACAGCCCGCTCCATCCACTGGCGTACCCCATTGCCTGTGTTCGGGCACGCACAGGAACTCTCACGTTTCGTTCGTTTTCATCGTAAGTCTCCCCGCCGAGTCGACGGTTCGCAAACGGAGGCTTTCGCATCTTCGCGGACGAGCGTGAGCAGGTATCGGCCATCTTCGACGAACGCCGGAGCTCTGTAAACGTCGCCTCGAGGCCGCATCGACGCCTGTGCCCCGGACTCACCGCAATACGTGCACAAAGAAGATCCTGGCCTCGGCCGGTGAGGCGGTCGAGCGGACGAAGAGCGACGGCAGGCGCATCGGCTCGACCACCTTCGAGCGCTGGAGTCTCGACGAAATGGGTCGGCCGGGTGCGCCGCTAGCTGGGCTGAAAGCACGAGCAACGTCGCCGTCTGACCGTCCCATGCCAGGACCATCTCGCAGGGGCGTCCGGGTTCGACCGCGCAACGCCGGTCCGGAATCCATCGCACGACGATGAGAATTTTTCCCGCCATGTCCGGAAGCGGACACCCAGCACGTTCATCCAGAGAAGATCACCAAGGAACTGAACCGTGCCTCATCGCCTACACCCATTCACGTCGCGCCTGCCGACGACCTTCCTCCTGCTTTCGATCCTCGCAGCGTGCAACGGCGGCGACGACGCGACGACCTCCGGAACCTCGCCGACGACGGGCTCGCCGCCGGTGCAGGTGCTCCCGCCCCGCGAGCCAGCCGCTGCGTTCGCTGCTCCGGCGGCGGCCACCGTACAGACGCCGATCGCGTTCGACGCCTCCGCCTCGACGGCGACCGACGGCAGCGCTCTGCAGTACGTCTGGGATTTTGGCGACGGAGTGCGAGGCGGTGGCGTCAGGATCGCGCATGCCTTCGCGGCCACCGGGTCGCGCAGCGTCACCTTGACGGTCGTCGATGCGAGCGGCCGGCAAGGCAAGGCGACGCATGGCGTCGAAGTCGGCGCGGCCGCTGCCGCATCCGGCTCGGTGGCGGTGCAGGCCGCCGTCGTCGACGCCGATGGCGCAGCGCTGCCGGGTGTCGCCATCGGCAGGCCGGGCTCGGCATCGCCGCTGGGGACGACCGACGCCTCGGGAGTGGCCGTCGTGCCGCTCGACAAGGGACCGCTGCTCGTGCTGCGCTTGAGCAAGTCGGGCTATGCCGACCAGACGAGCACCGTGCGCCTCCCCGCCACGGCCGGAGCCGACACGCGCATCACCGCGACAATGCGGCCTCGGGATGCGGCCCAGACCCTGGCCGATGCCCATCTCGGCGGGTCGTCGAGCGGTCGCGCCGGCGCGACGATCACCTTGCCCGGCGACGCGCTCGTCACGGCGGGGGGTGCCCTCGTGGCCGGCCCGGTATCGATCGCCATGACGACGGTGGACCCGACGCTCGCCGGCGGCGGCGGCTTCCCGGGCCGCTTCGACGGCGTCACCCCCGACGGCGCGACGACCCCGATCGTGAGCTTCGGCACCGTCGAATTCGTCTTGGGCGACGCGGCCAACCGCCTGCAACTGGCGCCCGGCAAGACGGCGACGATCGAGCTGCCGGTGATGGCCAATCGCAAGCTCGATGGCAGCCCGGTCGTGGTTGGCGACACGCTGCCGTTGTGGTCGCTCGACGAGAACGCCGGCGTGTGGATCCAGGAGGGGACCGGCACCATCGTCGCCAATGCCGGAGCGCCCTCGGGCCTCGCGATGCGGGCCGTCGTCACGCACTTCACCTGGTGGAACACCGACCTGGGATTCGACCCGTACGGGCCGAAGCCGAGATGCCAGTACGACGACGACATCGGTCTGCCGGAGGCGCGGGACTTCTTCAACACCGCGACGATCTGCAACATGCTCGCAGAGATCGATCGCACGCTGGGCGGCGCGACGCAGGACCGCAGCCGGGCACTGGCGGCCACGCCCACGACGCCGACTTATCCGGGCTTCGCACGGCGCGTCTCTCTTCCGGTTACCGGCGGCACGATCGTCCCGGTCCCCGCCAACACCGACGTGTCGCTGGTCGCGACCGCGTTGAACGGCACCTGGGCCGGCAGCAAGGTGGTCAACGGTCCGGTCGGTCGGCAGGACGAGGTCGTCATCAAGATGCGCCCGATCCAGTCCGCCGGTCCTGCGGCCGAGGCCCTCGCGTTGCCGGTCACCAACCTCGTCCGCTCGATCGCGGCCGGCCGGGTGGCCCGCTTCACGTTCACGGCGGCCCAGTCGCAGTACGCGCATTTCACGGTGGCCGGCGTCCTCGGCGCCAGCGTGAGCGGTACCGCGCGCCTGCTCGGGGGCGCGACCGTCCTGACGAGTGTGCCTCTGAGCGGCACGCAGGCGGGCACGATCCTGACGGCACTGCCGAGCTCGGGCGGCTACATCCTCGAGATTACGGTCGAGCAGGCCGCCGGCGTAACCATCACCGGCGAACTGCTGGGCGGTACGGTGAACGAATCGATCGGCTTTCCTGCCGACGTGACGCGCAGCATTGCCCAGTACGCGACGTACCGCGCCGCATTCGACCTAGCCGCACGGACGACCGTGCATCTGGTCGCGAAGCCCGACCTCCCCAACCCGAAGGGCGAGTTGCGCCTGCTCGGGCCCGACGGCAGCGTCCTCTGGTCGAGAAGCAACGTCGGCGTCGCCGGCGAGGCGGTGGATCTCGCCCTGGCCGCCGGGCACTACGTTTTCACGTACGGCCGGACGGATGCCGCGCCGAGCACGTTGCGAATCACGAGCGAGGTCATCGACTGGCTGCCCCTCGCCGACGGCCTCCCGGTCGACGACACCTTCTCGGTCGTCGACCTCGTGGCCGACCGCAACGGCCGACCGGTCGTGGGCGTGATGCGTCACCCGATCGTCGGCCAGACCCGATCGTCGAGCCTGCAGCTGCGCCGCTTCAACGGCACGGCCTGGGAGGACGTGGGCAGTCCGATCACGACATCGCCGATCGACTGCGGCAATCACACGACGAGTTTCGCGTTCGACAGTACGAACGCGCCGGTCATCGTCTTCGCATCGCGCGCGACCGGCGAAATCTATGCGGCGAAGGCTCGTCGCCTGGTCGGCGGCATCTGGCAGGCGATCGGGCCCGACGACGGCCTGCTTCCGCAATCGGCGGAAGCTTGCGACGACGCCCGGTCGCCGCGGCTCGTGCTCGACGCCGCGGACCGGCCGACCGTCGCATACCGAAGCGCCTCCGCCGTCTGGATCCAGCGCTTCGACGGTACCGCCTGGACCAAGCTCGCCACGACCGCGCAAGACGCCTTTCCTGTCGTCTACAGCGCACACGACATCGCGCTGGACCCGACCGGAGCCCTGTGGTTTGCGCTCAGGGGCAACGCCAACAACACCGAGACGACGGTCGTGCGTCGATTCGACGCGACCAGCGGTGCCTGGCAGACCGTCGGACCGAACGGCGGCCTGCTGCCGGAACAGAACACGGTCGGTTTCGACAAGCTGAGGCTCGGCTTCGATACCGCCGGTCGGCCGGTCATTGGCGGAACCATCGGCGTGCTGAGCGCTTCCCGAATGTCTTCGAGCACGGGCGCAGGCGTGTACCGGTTCGATGGCGCGAACTGGTCGACCACGGGGGGTTACCAGCTCCCGGACAGCTATGTCAACAACACGCTCGTTCCCGGATTCGCGGTCCTCGGCAACGACGTGTTGATGACGTGGGTCAACCAGTACAGCCCCACGAGATCTGCCGCCGTCGTGCAGCGCAACACGCCGGCGGGCTGGTCGGCTTTCGGCATCGGTGCGGACGGATCGCTGGCGGCCTATACGGCTCATGCGCTCACACCGGGCCGGAACCTCAGCGACGGACACCTGCTCGTCGTCGGCAGCGACGTCTACATGGCCGCCGTCGTCCCGGTGCTGCCCAGCACCTCCAACAACAACACGTTCAACATCGTGTTGTTGAGGAAGACGCCTTGATGGTGTCGCAGAGGCTCGACGACCGGCATCGCGTCGCAGGCGATCGACGCGACTCGGTCGGTGGCGCCGGTCGGGCGTTCGACCCCTTCGCCATCGACGATCGTTCGGGGGCCGGCTTCGTGCAGATCCAGGCCGACGAGCGCAAGCAGTCGGCCGTCGCGTTCCTGCGAAGCCGCAACTGGCATCGACCCATCGAGGCATCGGCGGCGTCGCACCCATCTCGAGACTCTCGTCTTGGAGAGACCTCTCGACGCTTTACGGCTAGCGTGCCGGCGCCACCGCTCCGATCACGATCGACAATCCGGCCGACCCCGGCGTCACGGGACCGACCTCGCCCGACAGGTCGCCCGGCTGCGTGATCGCGTTGCCGCTCTTCGACACGCGGGCCGCCACCACGACCTGCTTCATGTCGGAGATCTTCATCGTCGGCGTCATCGCCATGCTGTCGTCGAGCTTGAAGCGGAGCGGCAGGTCCTTGACCGTCGCGCGGAACACCGCGAGCGGCATGCGACCGCTCTCGGGCCGGGCCAGCACGAAGACCGTGTCGTCGGGCGATGCGCTCGCCGCCAGCGACGGCGAAAGCGTGACCGTGCCGGTCAGCGCTTCGCGGCCACCCGACGCCGGTGGCGTCGCCGTCGCCCCGGCAGG
>CAHJXF010000249.1 GCA_903644065.1 Betaproteobacteria bacterium | reverse complement strand
CTGGTGCCGGGGCTCGAGACCACGCTGGACCAGGCCCGCTCGGCGCTGCAGGCGGCGCCGGTCACGCTGGCCACGCTGCCCGAATCGCTCAGGGCCGACTGGACGACGCGCGACGGGCGGGCCCGTGTCGAGGTCTTCCCGCGCGAGCCGGCCGTCCGCACGCCGACCGCCGAAGCCGACACGCTGAAGCGCTTCATCGCGGCGGTGCGGACCGTCGCGCCCGAGGCGACCGGCACGCCGATCTCGATCCAGGAGTCGGCCGCCACCATCGTCGATGCGTTCGTGCAGGCCGGCTGGTGGGCGCTGGCGGCCATCACCGTGCTGCTGGTCGCGGTGTTGCGGCGCGCCCGCGACGTGCTGGTCACGCTGGCGTCGCTGTTGCTCGGCGGCCTCGTCACGCTGGGCCTCTGCGTGGTCCTCGACATCCCGCTCAACTACGAGAACATCATCGCGCTGCCGCTGCTGTTCGGCATTGGCGTCGCGTTCAACATCTACTTCGTGATCGCCTGGCGCCACGGCACGCGCGACCTGCTGCAGACCAGCCTGGCCCGCGCCGTGATCTTCAGCGCCTTGACCACCGCCACCGCGTTCGGCAGCCTGTGGCTGTCGAGCCATCCGGGCACGGCCAGCATGGGCAAGCTGCTCGCGCTGTCGCTCGGCTGTACCCTGGCGGCCGCGCTGCTGGTGCTGCCCGCGTTGCTCGGGCCGCCGCCCGTGGCGCGACCGGACGTTCGATGAACCCGACCCGTTCGACCCCGACCCATTCCTTGCCGACGATGACCGCGCAGTCCGACCGCCCGCCTTCGCCACCGGCACCCCGCACCTGGGACGGTCGCCTCGCGCGCTGGCTGGTCATGCCGCTGCGCGACACGGCGGTCACGCCCAATCACCTGACGACGCTGCGGCTGGCCATCGGCGTGGCCGGGGCGTTGTGCCTCGCGCACGGCGGCTACGGACCGAGCAACGTCGGTGCGTTCCTCGTCGTGCTGTCCAACTTCGTCGATCACACCGACGGCGAACTCGCGCGCATCAGCGGCAGGACGAGCCGCGTCGGCCACCTGTACGACCTCGCCTGCGACGCGATCGTGACGGTGCTGCTTTTCGCCTGCCTCGGCGTGGGCATCGAACGCGGCGGCCTGCCGGTGTCGCCGTCCGTGCTCGGCGTCGTCGCCGGCGTGTCGGTCGCCACGATCTTCTTTCTCCGCATGCGCATCGAGTCGCTGGCCGGCAAGAGCGGGACCGCGCAGTCGTTCGCCGTCGGCTTCGAGACCGAGGACGTGCTGTACCTGCTGCCGCTCGTGACGCTGTTCGACGTCGCCCTGCCGTTCCTCGTCGCCGCGGCGGTCGGTGCGCCGCTGTTCGCGCTCTGGTGCGGTCACGACTACCGACGCGTCGTGGCGACGGCGAGAGGTCCGGCACGATGACCGGCGCCGAAGCGATCGATCCGTCGTCGACGACGCGACTCGACGGCGTCGATCCGTCCGCGATCGACGGTGCCGTCGAAGCGGCGACCCGGACGATCGACCAGCGTGCCGTGCACGACGATTTTCGGCGACAGGGCGCCTTCGTGTCGCTCGCGCGCCTGCTGCCCGAGGCGGTCACGGCGCAGCTGGTCGCCGCCGCCCGGGCACTCGCTCCCGATGCGAACCGCAACTACCTGCCGGGGCACAAGAAGGGCGGCAGCATCAGCCGTCACACCATCGACGCGCGGGCGCCGGCCATCGCGGCGCTGTATCGCTCGCGCGAGTTGATCGGTTTCCTCGAGGCGACCTGCGGCGAGAAGCTGCAGCCGTGTCCGCCCGACGACCCGCACGCCTACGCGCTGTATTACTACACGCGGCAAGGCGACCACATCGGCTGGCACTACGACACGTCGTACTACGACGGGCGGCGCTACACGTTGCTGGTGGGTGTCGTCGACGAATCGACGTGTCGGCTCGACTACGAGCTGCACACCCGCGAGGAAGGCCGCGCACCGGTGCCGGGCACGGTGCAGATCCCGACCGGCGGCATCGTGTTCTTCGACGGCGACAAGCTGCGCCATCGCATCACGCCGCTCGGCCCGGACGAATTCCGCGTGTCGTTGACGTTCGAGTACGTCACCGACCCCGGCATGCGCCGCTGGCGCCGGATGCTGTCGAACCTGAAGGACGCGTTCGCGTACTTCGGCTTTCGCCAGCTGCTGAAGGGACGGAAGACCGCATGACCCGGGTGTCCTTCATGCTGCTGTCGATCGGCACGGCGCTCTTCGTCGCGCTGCTCGCGTGGCAGGGCCTGGGCTCGGTCGCGTCGTTGCTGGCCGTCGCCGGCTGGGGCCTCGTGGTCGTCGCCGCGTTCCATGCGCTGCCGCTGGTGATCGACGCGGCGGCGATCGCGGTGCTCTACGACGCACGGGCGCCGAGGCCGGGCGCGGCCCGCATCCTGGTTGCCCGCTGGGCCGGCGAGTCGGTCAACAGCCTGTTGCCCGCCGGCCAGATCGGCGGGCCGGTGCTGATGGTCCGCTACCTGACGCAACGCGGCGAGGCGTTGCCCGCCACCGCGGCGGCCATCACCGTCAGCACGACGATGCAGGCCGCCGCGCAGATCGTCTTCGCCCTGCTCGGACTGGCGCTGTTCGGGATGGCCGCGACCGCGGGGTCGCTGACCCGCGTCGGCGAGCCGGTGCTGGTCGCGACGCTGGTGCTGCTGGTCGTCGTCGTCGCGTTCGTTCGTGCGCAACGGCACGGCGTCTTCGGCCGCGGGTTGCGCTTCGTGTCGCAGCTGCTCGGCCGGCGCGACTGGTCGCAGCTGACGTCGCAGGCCGATGCGATCGATCGGGCGGTCCGCACGCTCTACGCGGACCGGCGCCGGATGACCGCGACCTTCGTGCTCAGCCTGGTCGGCTGGCTGGTCGGCACCGGCGAAGTGTGGCTCGCGCTGCGCTTCCTCGGCCATCCGGTCGGCTGGACCGAGGCGCTGCTGCTTGAAAGCGTCGGCCAGGCGATTCGCGGGGCGGCGTTCGCGATCCCCGGCTCGCTCGGCGTGCAGGAGGGCGGTTACCTGCTGCTGGCGCCGCTCGTCGGCTTGCCGCCGGACACCGCCCTCGCGCTGTCGCTCGCCAAGCGGGTCCGCGAGTTGATGTTCGGCCTGCCGGGCCTCGTCGCGCTGCAGTGGAGCGAGCGACGCTCGCAGCGGGTCGGCGCGGCGCCGCTGCCGGTCGCGGACTGACGCGGATCGACGTGACACGCGCCGTCCTCCTCGCCGCCGGCCGCGGCATGCGCCTGCGGCAGTCCGATGCCGAGACCTTCCCCAAGTGCCTGCTGCGCTTCGACGGCGAGACGCTGCTGGCCCGCCACCTGCGCCTGTTGAACGCGGCCGGGGTCGACGAGCTGGTCGTCGCGGCCGGCTTCCAGCACGAACAGGTCGAGGCCGAGCTGGTCCGGCTGGGCCTGCGTTCGGTCGAGGTGATCGTCAATCCCCGTTACGAGCTCGGCAGCGTGCTGACCGTGCACGCGACCGCCGACGCGTTGACTCGCGGCGGGGACGTGCTGCTGATGGATGCCGACGTGCTGTACGACGGCCGCATGCTGACCGCGCTGCTCGTCGGCGGCGACGAGCCCGACCTGGTCGACCGCCTGCCGATCGATCGCGGCTTCGTGCCCGGCGACGAACCGGTCAAGGTGTGCCTGCAGCAGGGCCGCGTCGTCGAGTTCCGCAAGCGCCTCGCCGACGGACTGCGGTACGACACCATCGGCGAGTCGGTCGGCTTCTTCCGCTTCTCGCAGGCCACGGCGCGCGCTTTCGCCGCCATCGTCGCCGGCTACGTCGAGCACGACCGGGCCGGCGAGCCGCACGAGGAAGCGCTGCGCGACCTGCTGCTCGCCGGTGATCATCGCTTCCGGGTGATCGACGTCACCGGCACCCCGTGGATCGAGATCGATTTTCCGGACGACATCGTCCGCGCCACCCGAGACATCCTGCCGCGCCTGGAGCAGCTACCCGGAGTTCCGAGATGAATGCACGCGATCCGCTGTACGTCCCGCAGAGCCGCAGCGCGCAACTGCGCCGCATGCTGACCGGCGGCACGCTCGAGTTCCTGATGGAGGCGCACAACGGCCTGTCGGCGCGCATCGTCCGCGAGGCCGGCTTCAAGGGCATCTGGGCCTCGGGCCTCGCGATCAGCGCGCAGTACGGCGTGCGCGACAACAACGAGGCGAGCTGGACGCAGGTCGTGGACACGCTCGAGTTCATGGCCGACGCCAGCGACCTGCCGATCCTGCTCGACGGCGACACCGGCTACGGCAACTTCAACAACGTGCGGCGGCTGGTGCGCAAGCTCGAGCAGCGCGGCATCGCCGGCGTGTGCATCGAGGACAAGCAGTTCCCGAAGACCAACAGCTTCATCGGCGGCGAGCGCCAGCCGCTGGCCGAGATCGACGAGTTCTGCGGCAAGATCAAGGCCGGCAAGAACTCGCAGACCGACGAACACTTCTCGATCGTGGCGCGGGTCGAGGCGCTGATCGCCGGCTGGGGCATGGACGAGGCGCTGCGCCGCGCCGAGGCGTACCGCGAGGCCGGCGCCGACGCCATCCTGATCCACAGCAAGCTGTCGCGGCCCGACGAGATCCTGACGTTCGCCCGCGAATGGGCGGGGCGCGGACCGCTGGTGATCGTGCCGACCAAGTACTACAGCACTCCCACCGACGTGTTCCGCCACGCCGGGATCAGCACCGTGATCTGGGCCAACCACCTGATCCGCGCGGCCGCCGCGTCGATGCAGGTCGTGGCGAAGGAGATTCACGACCGCGAGACGCTGGTCGACGTCGAGGATCGCATCGCGCCGGTCGACGAGATCTTCCGCTTGCAGGATGCCGACGAGTACGCCGCCGCCGAGCGCCTCTATCTGTCGGCGTCGCAGACCCCGGGCGCCGCCATCGTGCTGGCCGCCAGTCGCGGCGCGGGCCTCGAGGCCGTCACCGCGGAGCGGCCCAAGGTCATGCTGCCGATCGCCGGCAAGCCGCTGCTGCGCTGGCTGGTCGACGCGTTCAAGAAGCAGGGTATCAACGACATCACGGTGGTCGGCGGCTATCGCGTGGACGCGATCGACACGGCCGGAATCAAGCTGGTGGTCAACGAGCGCCATGCGCAGACCGGCGAGCTCGCGTCGCTCGCCTGCGCGATCGACGCGCTGCAGGGCGACGCCGTGATCTCCTACGGCGACCTGCTGTTTCGCAGCTACATCCTGCGCGACCTGGTCGAGAGCGACGCGGCGTTCACCGTCGTCGTCGACTCGTCGCAGACCCAGGCGGCCAACGCCAGCGTGCGCGACTTCGCGTACTGCTCGGCCGACGACGACCGCGACCTCTTCGGCCGCAACGCGACGTTGCGGCGCATCGCCGATTTCACGTATAAATTCTGAGTCGCCGCGGCCCGCGCCCATTCAGC
>CAHJXF010000248.1 GCA_903644065.1 Betaproteobacteria bacterium | reverse complement strand
GGGGGCGGCGCGACCCGCGAGGTCGTGGTGGGCACCGTCGGCAGCACGCGAACGCTGACGATCGGCGGCCGAACGATCGACGGTCGCGCCACCCTCGACGGCGACGGCAGGCTGCAGGCGACGCTCGACGGGCGCCGCGTGCAGGCCACCGTCGCGTCGTCCCGCAACGAGCGCACGGTGTTCTTCGAAGGCCGCGCGTGGCCGCTGACCGTCGTCGACACGCTCGACGTCGGCGGTGGCGCCCAGCACGTCGACGGCGGCCTGAAGGCGCCGATGCCCGGCAAGGTCGTCGCGCTGCTCGCCGGGCAGGGCGTGGTGGTCGAGCAGGGCGCGCCGCTGCTGGTCCTCGAAGCGATGAAGATGGAGCACACCATCGTCGCCCCGGCTCGCGGCAGCGTCGTCGCCTACCGCTACGCGGCCGGCGACCAGGTCGCGGAAGGCGCCGAGCTGGTCGACTTCGAGGAGGCCGCATGAAGGAGCCGACGAGCGATCGAACCGGCGATCGAGCGGGCGACCCGACGCGTCGGCGCAGCGCCGCGCGCATCGTCGAGGTCGGCCCGCGCGACGGGCTGCAGAACGAGCAGCAGACCGTCACGACCGAGACCAAGCTCGAACTCATCGACCGGCTCGGCGCCGCTGGCGTCACGGCCATCGAGGCCGCGTCGTTCGTGTCGCCGAAGTGGATCCCGCAGATGGCCGACCACGCCGACCTGATGCGGCGCCTGGTGCGTCGGCCCGGGGTGTCGTATCCGGTGCTGACCCCGAACCTGAAGGGATTCGAGGGGGCGCTGGCGGCCGGCGCCACCGAAGTCGCGGTGTTCGCCTCGGCCTCCGAGAGCTTCTCGCAGAAGAACATCAACTGCTCGATCGCCGAATCGATCGCGCGCTTCGAGCCGGTCTTCGATGCCGCGAAAGCCAGCGGCATCGCGGTCCGCGGCTACGTGTCGTGCGTGGTCGACTGCCCGTACGAAGGCCCGATCGAGCCGCAGGCCGTGGCCGACCTCGCGCGCGCGCTGTACGAGCGCGGCGCCCACGAGGTCTCGCTCGGCGACACCATCGGCACCGGCACGCCGGCCACCATCGAACGCATGCTCGACGCGGTCGCGCGCGTGGTGCCGATCGACCGCGTGGCCGGCCATTACCACGACACCTACGGCATGGCGGTGGCCAACGTCGACGCGTCGTGGCGCTTCGGCGTGCGGACCTTCGACAGCTCGGTCTCGGGCCTCGGCGGCTGCCCGTACGCGAAGGGCGCGACCGGCAACGTCGCCACCGAGGACGTCGTCTACCTGCTGCACGGCCTCGGCGCCGACACCGGCATCGACCTCGATCGGCTGGTCGACACGTCGGTGTGGATCAGCGAGCGCCTCGGTCGCGCGCCGGGCTCGCGCGTGACGCGGGCCCTGCTCGCGAAGCGCAGCGGGCCGGCGACCGCACCGGCGGCCTGATCCGCCGACGTTTGGTCGACGCCCCGTCGCCGCGGGCCGTCACTCGCGGCGCGAGCGACTCGACGATCGCTGCCGTTCCCGCTTCGGCGCGACGTGCGCGGCGGTCGACGCGACGCGCGCCTCCGAAGCGAGACTTCGAAGCGAGATCTTGGAGCGCGGCTTCGAAGCGAGCCTCCGAAGCGAGACTTTGGAGCGCGCCTCCGAAGCGAGACTTCGAAGCGAGACTTCGAAGCGCGACTTCAAAGCGCGGCCGACGACGGATCCGCTTGCGGTTAGGATGCGCATCCGTCGCGGACCGCGTCCGGCTGCGCCGCAGCGGGCGCGCCGCACCGGGCGCCATCCGCTCGTCCGCCGGCTCGCCGGCCTCCCTGGAGATTCGATGATCCACCCCATGAAGTCCCTGCTCGTCCTGACGCTCGCGTCCACGCTGAGCGCCACGGCGTTCGCCCAGGCGCCCGCGGCGCCGAGCCGCATCCGCGGCGAGATCGTCAGCCTGAACGGCGACACGCTGGTCGTCCATCGCACCAACAGCGACAACGTGACGATCGCGATGAAGAGCGACACGCCGGTCGGCGCGGTCAAGAACGTCAAGCTCGCGGACCTGAAGGCGGGCGCCTACGTCGGCGCGGCGTCCGTGCCGGACGCGAGCGGGAAACAGGTCGCGAAGGAGGTCCTGGTGTTCCCGGAGGCCATGCGCGGCAACGGCGACGGCCACTACGACTGGGACCTGTTGCCCGGCTCGAAGATGACCAACGCCAACGTCGACACCGTCGTGCAGGGCACCAGCGGCCGCGAGCTGACGATGTCGTACAAGGGCGGCAGCAAGACCATCTTCGTGCCGGAGGACGCGCCGGTCGTGACGTTCGCGGCGGCGACGCGGGCCGACGTCGTGGCCGGCAAGAAGGTGTTCGTCATCGCCCGGCTGGTCGAGCCCGGCAAGTACGAAGCCGCACGCGTGGTGGTCGAGAAGGACGGCATCGCGCCGCCGATGTGAGGTCGGCGCGACATCCCGTCGCGCTGTCTCGACGTGTCGCCTCGACGTACCGCCTAGACGTTGCCTCGACGTGTGGTTTGACGGAGCTCGCGGCGCCGTGACGTCGCGATCGTCCCGTCGACGCGGCGCGACGAGGCGACGATCGCCGCGGGACGTTCGTGCCTACTTGAACGACGCCGCCAGATCGCGCGTGGCCTTCGCCAGCAGGCTCGCATCCACGCCGACCGCGACGAACAGCGCGCCGAGCCGCAGGTAGCGGCGCGCCAGCGCCGGGTCGGTGGTCAGGATGCCCGGCGCCTTGCCGGCGGCGATGACACGGGCGATGCCGTCCTCGATCGCCCGCTGCACCTCGGGGGTGTCGGGCCGGCCGCGATGGCCCAACGAAGCCGCGAGGTCGGCCGGGCCGAAGAACACGCCGTCGACGCCGTCGGTCGCCGCGATCGCGTCGAGGTGCTCGATGCCGCGTCGCGACTCGACCTGCAGCAACATGCAGATCGACTCGTCGGCGCGCTCGAGGTAATCGGCCTGCTGGTTCCAGCGCGATACCCGCGCGATGGCCGAACCCACGCCGCGGACGCCGTGCGGCGGATAGCGCACCGCCGCCACCAGCGACGCGGCCTGCTCGGCGGTCTCCACCATCGGGATCAACAGCGACCGCGCGCCGATGTCGAGCAGTTGCTTGATGGTCGCGACGTGCCCCTCGACCGGCCGCACCACCGCGTGCCCGGCATACGGCGCCACGGCCTGCAACTGACCGAGGATCGAGCGCACGTCGTTGGGCGCGTGCTCGCCGTCGATCAGCAGCCAGTCGAAGCCCGCCGAAGCCGCGATCTCGGCGGTGTAGCCGTTGGCCAGCGCGAGCCACAGGCCGATCTGCGGACGGCCCGCGGCCAGGGCCTGCTTGAAGGAGTTCGTCGAGTCCAACGTGCTCACTCCGGATGGGTCGGGTCGATCCAGCGTACCGTCTCGGGCCGCTCGACCGGTTCGATGTCGAGGTTGACCGCGATCGCCTCGCCGTCGCTGCGCACCAGCACGCATTCGAGCACCTCGTCGACGCTCGCGTTGATTTCCTGGTGCGGCACGTACGGCGGGATGTAGATGAAGTCGCCGGGCCCTGCCTCGGCCATGAATTCGAGCTGCTCGCCCCAGCGCATGCGGGCCTTGCCGCGCACCACGTAGATCACGCTCTCGAGCGGGCCGTGATGATGCGCGCCGGTCTTCGCGTCGGGATGGATGTGCACGGTGCCGGCCCACAGCTTCCGCGCGCCGACCCGGGCGAAGTCGATCGCCGCCTTGCGGTCCATGCCGGGCGTCTGCGCGGTGTTCGGGTCGAGCCGGTCGTGACCGACGACGCGCACGCCGTCGTGCTTCCAGGCTCGTTCGGAGTCGTTCGTCATGGAGGCGTCGGGGTAGTCAGGCGAAGCGGAACGCGATGCTGCCGAGCGGACCGTAGTCGGCATGGAAGGTGTCGCCGCGAGCCGCCGCGACGGGCCGCGTGAAGGAGCCGGCCAGCACGACCTGTCCGGCTTCGAGCGCCTCGTCGTACGGCGCGATCTTGTCGGCCAGCCAGGCCACGCCGTTGCCCGGATGATTGAGCACGCCCGCCGCGACGCCGGTCTCCTCGATCACGCCGTTGCGATGGAGCAGCGCCGCGACCCAGCGCAGGTCGATGTCGTCGGGCCGCACCGGCCGCCCGCCCAGCACGATGCCCGCGTTGGCCGCGAAGTCGGAGATCGTGTCGAACACCTTTCGCGGCGCCTTCGTGTCGCGGTCGAACTGCTCGATGCGCGCGTCGATGATCTCGATGGCCGGTGTCACCCAGT
This sequence comes from Betaproteobacteria bacterium, assembly GCA_903644065.1. Taxonomy (GTDB): domain Bacteria; phylum Pseudomonadota; class Gammaproteobacteria; order Burkholderiales; family Burkholderiaceae_D; genus CAHJXF01. The sequence goes on along the minus strand of CAHJXF010000248.1, from coordinate 1,174 downwards.
CGGTCGCGGCCAGCACGTCGAACAGCGTCACGCCCGGCCCGCGGAGCGGGCGGCCGAGCACGAACGCCAGCTCGACCTCGACGCGCGGCGCGATGAAGCGATCGAACGGCAGGTCGCCGCCGGCGGCGAAGAACATGTCGTCCATCAGCGGCGCGAAGTCGGGCTCGTCGATCTGCGACGACTGCTGCATGGCGCGCGACGTGAGGCCGATCTTGCGTCCGCGGATCGTGCGACCGTCGGCCCGCTCGAGCGCCACCCAGGCGCGCTGGATCGCATAGCCGTCGTCGATCGTCATCGACGGATGCGCCTGCGAGAAATGACGCAACGGCACGCGATCGCGGCGAGCGTCGCGCAACTGCACGGCGAGCGAGCGGATCAGGTCGGCGGGCAGCATCAGTCGGGCAGCGTGGTGGACAGCAGCCAGGTCATGAAGGCACAGAAGGCGACGGCCAGCAACAGCACGATCAGCAGGCGGCCGAAGTAGGGGCCGCCGGGCGCGTCCCGCGACGCCGTCGTCCGCGGTTCGTCGTGCCCCTGCATGTCGTGCCCCTGCATGTCGGCGTCCTGCACGTCGGCGTCCTGCACGTCGGGTTCGAGCGCATCGGGTTCCGAGCCTTCGGGTCGGGTCATGCGTGCGCCGTCCGCAGCGCTTCGCGAACGGCCTGCGACAGGTCCGGCTGCGTGTAGGGCTTTCGCAGCAGGCGCACCTGTCCCGCCAGTTCGTCGGGCACGATGCGCTGCGCCGTGTAGCCCGACGTCAACAGGATGCGCGGCGGTGCCGGCCGCCGGCCGAGTTCGCGGGCGAGTTCGATGCCGTTCATCCCGTTCGGCATGATGACGTCGGTGAACACCAAGTCGACCGGCGGTCCGTCGTCGATGGTCGTCAGCGCCGCCTGCGCGGTGTCGGCTTCGCGGACGGTGTAGCCGAGGTCGCGCAGCATCGCGGATGCGGTCGCCCGCACGTCGGCGTCGTCCTCGACCAGCAGCACGACCCCGTGGCCGGGCTCGGTCACCGGCCCGTCGACGTCGGCGTCCGCGGCGCGCGTCAGCGGCTGGCGGCTGCGCGGCAGGTGGATCGAGATAAAGTCGCTCTCGCGCAGCAGCTCGTCCAGGCCGACCAGGCGCACGCCGAGCTGAGCGGCCCGCGCGGGTTGCAGGTACGGGTCGTAGGCGA
>CAHJXF010000247.1 GCA_903644065.1 Betaproteobacteria bacterium | reverse complement strand
GGCGTGTTCGACCAGCCGTCGAACGCGGCGCGGGCAGCCGTCACGGCCGCGTCGACGTCGGCGGCGACGCCTTCGGGGATGCGGGTGATGGGCTCCTCGGTCGCGGCGTGGTCGGCGTCGATGGTGCCGCTACCGTGCGGAGCGAACCACTGGCCGTCGATGTAGAGCTGTGCGTAGGTCTTCATGCGTTCTCTGTTTCCAACATGTCACCCCGGCGAAGACCGGGGCCCAATCGTTCACCGCGTCGCTGGTCCCCGGTCTTCGCCGGGGTGACAAGAACACGCTTCGCGCACGCCGCCTACTCCACGCCCTGCGCCGTCAGGTACTCGTCGTACGTGCCCTTGAAGTCCGCGACGCCTTCCGGCCGCACCTCCAATACGCGCGTCGCGAGCGAGTTGACGAACTCGCGGTCGTGCGACACGAACAGCAGCGTGCCGTTGTACTTGTCGAGCGCGAGGTTGAGCGACTCGATCGACTCCATGTCCATGTGGTTGGTGGGCTCGTCCATCAGCAGCACGTTGTGCCGGCCGAGCATCAGCTTGCCGAACATCATGCGGCCCTTCTCGCCGCCCGACAGCACCTTGACCGGCTTCTTGACCTCGTCGCCCGAGAACAGCAGGCGCCCCAGCATGCCGCGCACCGACTGGTCGTCGTCGCCCTCCTGCGTCCAGCGGCCCATCCAGTCGGTCAGCGACTCGTCGCTGCCGAAGTATTCGCTCGGATCCTGCGGCATCAGGCCAGGGTTGGCGTTCTCGGCCCACTTGACCTGGCCCTGGTCGGGCTCGACCACCTGCGCCGTGCACGACAGCAGCGTGGTCTTGCCCGCCCCGTTGGCGCCGACGATGGCGATCTTCTCGCCGGCCTCGACCATGATGTCGAAGTTGGAGATCACCGGGTGGTCGTACGACTTGGCCAGGTGCTGCACCTCGACCGCGAGGCGGTGCAGCTTCTTCTCGCCCTCGAAGCGGATGTACGGGTTCTGCCGGCTCGACGGCTTGAAGTCCTCGATCTTGATCTTGTCGATCATCTTCATGCGGGAAGTCGCCTGGCGCGCCTTCGACTTGTTGGCCGAGAAGCGCCGCACGAAGTCCTGCAGCTCGGCCACGCGTTCCTTGGCCTTCGTGTTCGCGCTCGCCTGCCGCTCCTTCGCCTGCGCCGACGCCAGCATGTAGTCGTCGTAGGTCCCCGGCCACACGGTCAGCTTGCCGAAGTCCATGTCGGCCATGTGGGTGCACACCTGGTTCAGGAAATGGCGGTCGTGGCTGATGATGATCATCGTGCTGTTGCGTGCGTTCAGCACGTCTTCCAGCCAGCGGATGCTGTTGATGTCGAGGTTGTTGGTGGGTTCGTCGAGCAGCAGGATGTCGGGGTTCGAGAACAGCGCCTGCGCCAGCAGCACCCGCAGCTTCCAGCCGGGCGCGACCGCGCTCATCAGGCCGGCGTGCTGTTCGATCGGGATGCCGGCGCCGAGCAGCAGCTCGCCGGCTCGCGCTTCGGCCGTGTAGCCGTCGTATTCGGCGAACTTGGCCTCGAGCTCGGCCGCCCGCATGTAGGCCTCGTCGGTCGCGTCCGGGTCGGCGTAGATCGCGTCGCGCTCCGACATCGCGGCCCACATCTCGGCGTGCCCCATCATGACCACGTCGAGGACACGCATGTCCTCGTAGGCGAACTGGTTCTGGGAGAGCTTGCCGAGGCGTTCGCCGGCGTCGAGCATGACGTTGCCGCCGCTCGGCTCGAGATCGCCGCCGAGGATCTTCATGAACGTCGACTTGCCGCAGCCGTTGGCGCCGATCAAGCCGTAGCGGTTGCCGTCGCCGAACTTGACGGAGATGTTCTCGAACAGCGGCTTGGCGCCGAACTGCATGGTGATGTTGGCGGTGGAGAGCAAGGGAGCCGGAGGGGGACGGGTGAACGGAACCGCGCGCAGGACGCTCGCGACGGCATGGGAAACGGGCTGGACGGCTCGTGGTGGGTGCCCAGGTCGAAGCCGGGCGCCGACGTGGCGGCAGGAACGAGGAGCGACGGGCCGGACGCCGGCCGCATCCGCAGGACCGCGCCGGTCGCAAACGGCGACCTCGCGGAGCGCTCATTTTATCATCGCGCCTTCGACCGCCGGCGTGCAGCGCGGCGCTCCATTCGTGCCACGGGACCGCGATGCCCTCTTCGACGATCAGACGACTGTGCGTGTACTGCGGTTCTTCGAGCGGCGCCTTGTCGCTCTACACCGACGGCGCCGCCGAGCTGGGCCGACTGCTGGCTTCGTCCGGCATCGAGCTGGTGTACGGCGGCGGACACGTGGGGCTGATGGGCGCCGTGGCCGACGCGACGCTCGCGGCCGGCGGACGCGTCATCGGCGTCATTCCCCGCGCACTGATGGATCGCGAGCTCGGCCACCGGGGCATCCAGGATCTGCGGGTCGTCGCCGACATGCACGAACGCAAGATGACGATGGCGGGGCTCGCGGACGCCTTCGTGGCGATGCCGGGCGGCTGGGGAACGCTCGAGGAGTTGACCGAGATGCTGACCTGGCTGCAACTCGGCATCCACGCGAAGCCGGTCGGGCTGCTGAACCTCGGCGGCTACTACGACACGTTCCTGACGTTCGCCGGCGAGATGATCGAGCAGCGGTTCGTCCGCGAAGAGCAGCGCGGCCTGCTGGTCGTCGAAGCCGCGCCGGCACCGTTGCTCGCGGCAATGGCCGCGCCGATGGCCGCCGCGGTCGACAAGTGGATCGGCGTGCCGCCGGCGGCTTGAGGGATTTTCTGCGCCGTCAAGCGGATGCCAGATCCCAGCGCTGTTCGAGCCGGCACACGCCGTCCTCGACGGCGACGCGGACGGCGCCCCCGACCGCGAGGGTCAGCTTGCTCGGACCGTGGCCGAACGGGAGCCCGCCCACGATCGGCACGCTCGTCAGGCCCTGCACGTACGCGAGGGCGACCGACAGGTCGTAGTCGTGGTCGTACGGCGCCACGCGATAGCCCGAGAAGTCGCCGCACAGGATCAGCGACTGCCGCTCGAGAACACCGGCTTGCAACAGCTGAATCAGCATCCGTTCAATGCGATACGGCTGTTCGTTGATGTCTTCGATGAACAACACGCCGCCGCTGACGGCCGGCATCCATCGCGTACCGACGAGGCTGCACAGCATCGTCAGGTTGCCGCCCCACAGCCGTCCCTCGACCGCCAGCGTGCGCGGGTCGGCGGTCGGAAACGACACGTCGACGCGCCCTTCCCGCATCGCCCGCCAGAAATGCGTCTCCGTGAACGGGTCGACGCGGTCGCCGCCGAAGTCGTAGCCGGCCATCGGTCCCGCGAAGCTGACGGTACCGGTCGCGGCCAGCAGGCCGAGCTGGATCGCCGTGAAATCGCTGTGGCCGACGAAACGCTTGCCGGTGCGGCGGATCGCCGCGGCCATCGCCGTGAAATCGATCGACGGCAAGAGGCGAGTCGCGCCGTAGCCGCCGCGCAACGCCATCGCGATGTCGATCGATGGATCGTGCGTCACCGCGGTCAGCCATTGCAGCCGTTCCGCGTCGCTGCCCGAGAAGCGCTGCAGATGCCGCCCGGGCGCGAGCGCCTCGACCACGCGGCAGTCGTGCGCTTCGAAATAACGCGTCGCTCGGGCCAGCCGCCCGGGATCGGGGTCGTAGCCCCCTGGCGCGAAGACGGCGATGGAAGTGTCCGTCGTCTCGACGTCGACCTCGTTCCGCGCGGTCGCCGGCTGGCTGCCGGGCGTCCGCCCGGCGTCGTCGGACACTAGAGCTTCGCGGCGCGCCACTCGGCCATGTCGATGTCGGTGACGATGGTGGTCGACAGATCGACGGCACGCGGCGGCGCCGCCGGTTCGCGCGGCTCCGGCCGCTGCGTCCGCTTGGCCCGACGCTCTTCGAAGAAGCCGCGCAACAAGGCGACGCTGTCGGCCGCCATCACGCCGCCGATGGCTTCGGTGTGATGGTTGATGGCCGCTTCGGCGAACAGGTTCATCGCACTGCCGGCCGCACCGGTCTTGCGATCGAAGGCGCCGAACACCACGCGCCGCAGCCGGGCATGGAGCATGGCGCCGACGCACATCGCGCACGGCTCGAGCGTCACGTAGAGGTCGCACTCGGGCAGGCGATAGTTCTGGCTGCGCAGCGCCGCCTGGCGCAACGCGATGATCTCGGCGTGGGACGTGGGGTCGTGACTGCCGATCGGCTGGTTGAAGCCGGTACCGATGATCCGCCCGTCGCGCACCACGATCGCCCCGACCGGGACTTCGCCGACCAGGCTGGCGTTCTGCGCCTGCTGCAGCGCGGCCTGCATGAACTGCTGGTCGGTGTCGACGGACATGGCTTCCTGGTCTCCTGCGGCCGCCGGACCGCTGCGACGCGAATCGACGATTGTACGGAAGGCTCGGTCGAACCGTCGGTCCGGCGCTCGATTTGCTTGGCTCGAAACGTCCCGCGCCGCACGCCTCGTGTCGCGCGAATGCGACGAAGCGTCGCGGTCGGGCACCGTTCTGCCAGGCGTCGACGCTGCCGGCTCGTCTGCGCGCATCGACGCTCGCCGGAGCGGGGTCGACTCGGCGCCTCCGATACGCCCGAATACGACGTCGCCTGTCCGATGGTCCGGCACTTCGACGGAAACATCGACGTCGATCGGCGGTCCGTCCGTCTATTCCCATCGATCCGAGGGCGACTCGTGACGACGAACACAATGCAGGACCCCGGACGCGCCCGCTTCCTGCGCCGAACGCTGGCCTGGGCCGGCGTCGCGCTCGCGCCGTCGTGGAGCGGTGCCGCAGCGGGCGCCGCCCCCTCGTCGCCGATGCAGCGGCGGCCGATTCCTTCGTCGCGCGAGTCGCTGCCGGTCGTCGGCTGCGGCACGTGGATCGGCTTCGACGTCCCCGACGACGGCCCGGCCTACCGCGAACTCGGTGGGGTCGTCGACGCGTTGTTCGCGGCCGGCGGCTCCGTGCTCGACAGTTCGCCGATGTACGGCCGCTCCGAGGCGGTCACGGGCAAGCTGCTCGCCGCCACACCGCGTCCGGCGTTCGTCGCGACGAAGGTCTGGACCGAAGGGCGCGCCGCCGGGCTGGCGCAGATGCGCGAGTCGATCCGGCTGCTCGGCAAGGTGGACCTGATGCAGGTTCACAACCTGGTCGATTGGAAGACCCACCTGCCGAACTTGGCGGCCTGGAAAACCGAGGGTCGCATCCGTTATGTCGGCGTGACGCACTACACGGCGGGCGCCTATCGGGACCTGGAAGCGGTGATGCGCAGCGAGCCGCTCGACTTCGTGCAGGTCAACTACGCGTTCGACGACCGCGAGGCGGCCGAGCGCATCCTGCCGCTCGCCATGGACCGCGGCGTGGCCGTGCTCGTCAATCGCCCGTTCGGCGGTGGCGGGCTGCTGCGGCGGCTCGGTGCGCAGCCGCTGCCGGGCTGGGCCGCGGAGATC
>CAHJXF010000246.1 GCA_903644065.1 Betaproteobacteria bacterium | reverse complement strand
GGTCGGTGCCCGCGGTCAGCGGCACGGTGACCATCTGGCCCTTGGACGCGCCGAGCGCCGCCAGGTAGTTGTTGGTCGCCAGCGCCTGGCTCACGTCGGCATCGGGGTTCTTGATCTTGTGTGCCTCATCAAGCAGCACGCCGACGCGGCGCGTCGGCGTGCGCAGTGGTCGCTGCTGGCGGCCGGTCCGGTGCCGAGGCGCGACGCCTGGTCCGCGTTGGACGACCGCGCTGACAATCGCGGTCGTGCCGTCCGACGGCGCATGGTCGTCGCCACCCGTACGGGTACCGCGTGTTCGCCGATGACGGCCGGACGCCCCGATGCCATGATGCGACCCTTGAAATGCGTCGGCTTCGTCGCGAATGAACGGTCGATCGGGCTCGACGTCTGAATACCTCGGTCGTATCGTCGTCCGCTCATCCGCTCATCCGCCGTTCGCCCGTGAACCGTTCGCCCATCCGCCCCCGGAGGACACCATGAAGAAAATGATCGTCGGCCTGTCGTTGCTTTGCGCCGTCTCGATGGCGTGGGCGCTGCCCAGCCTGCAGGAGGTCGAGACCGAGACCCGTGCCGGGCACTACGCCGAAGCCGAGAACATGATGGCCCAGGTGATCGCGGCCAAGCCGGAAAGCGCAAAGGCGCACTACGTCTATGCCGAGCTGCTGGCGCACAACGCCAACTTTTCAAAGGCCGCCAGCGAGGCGGGCAAGGCGCGCGAACTCGATCCGAAGATCGGTTTCACCGATCCGGACAAGTTCCGCGGCTTCGAGCAGACGCTGCAGCGCGAGCAGAATCCGGCGCCGCGGCAGCGCGTCTCCGAGCGGCCGACGTCCGGTTCGCTCGCGGCGCCGGCGGTGCAGAGCGAGTCGGTCGGCCGTCCCGGCATCCCCGGCTGGATATGGGTCGGCGGCCTGATCCTCCTCGCGATCGTCGCGTGGCGGATGATCGGGCGTTCGTCGCCCCGCGTCGCCAGTTCGCTCGCGACCGCGGGTGGGCAGGGCGGCTACGGAGCCGCGGGATACGGCCCCGGTGCACCCGCCGGACCCGCGGGCGGTCCGGGCTACGGTCCGGGCGGTGTCGCCCCGGGTTACGGTCAGGGCGTCGCGCCTGCCGGTCGTGGCGGCGGTCTCCTCGGTACCGGGCTCGCGGTCGCGGGTGGCGTGGCCGGCGGCATGGCGCTCGACGAACTGTTGCACCACCGCGGCGAGAACGGCGCAGCGAACAACATCGGTGGCTTTCAGCCGGGCGGCTACCAGCCGTCGGGTATCGACCCCGCGGCCCAGGAACTCGAAAGCCGGCCCGTAGACTTCGGCAACGGCGGCGACTGGGAATCCGGGGGTGGCGGTTCGATCGACACCGGGGGCGATTCGGGCGGTGGCGGCGGCTGGGACTGAACCGGGCGGTCCGACGGCGTTCCTGCGACGTCGTCCCTAGTCGAGCCCGAGCCTCTTCACGGCGCTGAGCACGGCGGCGAACCCGTCGGCATGAATCGCCTTCATGCCCGCGCGGTTCGCCGCCGTCACGTTGGCGGGCGCGTCGTCGAAGTACACGATGTCGGACGCGAGGCACGCGCAGGCGTCGATCGCATGTTCGAAGCAGTCGGAATCGGGCTTGACGAGGCCGGTGCGGTGCGATGAGAGCGCGACGTCGAACAGTCCGGCGAAGCCGCCGAATCGTTGCCAGTGCACCGCGTTCGAGTTGGTGAGACAGCCGATGCGACAAGTAGCCCGCAGGGTCGTCAACCACGCGAGCGCTCCGGGATAGAAACCCTTCGGCCAGCCCGCGAATTCGTCCAGCAACGCGGCGGCCGGGCACGACAGCGACCAGTCGTCGACCAGCGCGTTGGCAAAGGTCCGGCCATCCGTCTCGCCGCGTTCGAAGGCGCGTACAGCAGGCGCGGCCAGCCATCTCGCTTTCAGTGCTTCGATCCCGATCGGGTGCGGCAGCAGCGCATCGAGCCGTTCGAACCCGTTGTTCTCGATCAGCACGCCGCCCAGGTCGAAGAGCAGGAACGGGGACGCAGCGGCGGTCGGCACCGAGCTTGCCGAGGCGGTGCCGCCCCGCCGGTCGCCGGTGGTGCTCAGAGCGTCAAACGGAAATCGTCGATGAAGGCGCCGGGCAGCCGCTTGCTCGCGGTCCGGCGAGCGCCGTAGGTGCTCGAGTCGGGGATGAACTCGCGCGTGGCCGTGAGACCGGTCAGCTTGTCGCCCAGGATGCGATAGATGCTGTCGTCGAAGCGCATCACGCCGGCCGGCGCGACGGCCTCGCCGTTCTCCACCCAGAACGTGGCGAAGCGCGTCATGCCGGTCAGGCGGCAATTCATGCGATCCGAGAAGTTGAGGTACCACAGGTTGTTGATGCACAGACCGGTGCCGAGCTCGCGCAGCGTGTGATCGTTGTCGACGGTGCCGGCCGCCATGTCCAGCGACTGCGGTTCCTCTTCGCCGACCTCCGCGCCGTTCTGCACCACGCCGTATTCGCGCGCCGTGCGCGGCGACGCGAGCAGGCCCACCGCCTGTCCCCGCTCGATCAGGTCGACCCGGTCGGGTCGGCGAAAGCCTTCGGACTGCACGATCGGCATCAGGCCGCCCGCCGTCTGCTCGGAGATCGACACCATCGGGCTCAGGCTCGCCTGGCGGTCGTACAGCTTCTGCAGCGGATTGGTCCGCGTGGCGCGCGACTTGGCCGAGAAGCCGCCCCAGCCCATCATCGAGACCAGTTCGGCCACGGCGCTCGGCGACAGGTAGACGCGATACGCGCCCGGCTCGATCCGCTTCGGCGGCAGGCGCAGGACCGCGAGGTCGTTGGCTCCGCGGATGATCTTGGCGCGCAGCACCGCCGGGTCCCAGTCGAAGCCCGCGTAGCTGCTCTTGGTCGCCTTGTCGGCCTCGTAGTAGAGGCTCCACTCGAAATTGAAGTTGGCGACCTCGTGCCAGTTGTGGTGGTCGTACGAGCTCGCGAAGCCGCGCTGGACGGGACCGGTCGCGAGGAAGCCGACCAGATCGTGGCCCACCCCGAGTTCCGTGACCGCGGCCGCCATGTCGATGCCGGATGGCAGGCGTCCGACGCGCACGTTGCGCGACGTGAAGCCTTCGGTCTCGACGGTCAGCAGCGGATCGGGCGGCAGGTCGGGCACCGTGGCCCGCAGCGACGCCAGCGCGCGGCGGCAGTGCGCGAGATCGCTGTCCAGGTCGCCGGACAGCGTCAGCGACAGACCGGCCTGTCGTCGTCCCTCGACGCCTTCGTCGATCAGGCGCAGCGTCAGATAGGCCTGATCGACGTGCCCGGCCTGGCGGATGCGAGCATGGTTGAAACGCACGAAATCCGATCGCTCGGCCGCGTACGAACAGAGGAACCGCTCGTCGGCCTCGAGAAAGCCCGGCAGGCCCTTCGCGAGGTCCGCGAAATAGCTCTCGGCGTCGAGCCGCGGCATGCCCGCGGGTTGGGCCGCCGGCGCCGAAGTCGCCGCCGCGCTCATGCCGCGCCGCCGGCGCCGAACACGTCGACGTCGGCGAACAGGCAAGCGGGCGACGCGTGGCCCACGCGGATCACCTGCGACGGCTCGCCCTTGCCGCAGAACGGCGTGCCCATCACGGCCAGCGTGCTCTCGTCGCCGACCGCCTTCAGGCTGCGCCAGAAGGTCGCCGAGATGCCGCGATAGTTGGGGTTCTTGACGATCGTCGTCAGCTTGCCGTGCTCGATCAGCCGACCCCATTCGCAGCCGAACTGGAACTTGTTGCGCGAGTCGTCGATGGACCACGACACGTTGGTCTTCATCATCACGCCGTGCTCGATCGACGCGATCATCTCGTCGAGGGTCGAGCCACCGGCCTCGATGTTGAGGTTGGCCATGCGATCGATCGGCGCCCGGTTCCAGTTCGACGACCGCGCGTTGGCCACGCCGCCGAGTTCGACCCCGTCGTCGCCGTCGCGGCCGAGCAGATGCCGGGCGCGAGCCTGCGACAGCGCGCCGCCGAGCGGCTTGACCAGCAAGCCCTCGCGGATCAGCAGCTCGCGCCCGGCGCTGCCGCCCTCGTCGTCGAACGCGTAACTGGCGAACTGCTCCGGACGGGTGGGATCGAAGCTCACGTTCAGCAGCGGCGAGCCGTAGAGGTAATGGCCGAACATGTCGAGCGTGACGAAGCTGGTCCCGGCGAAATTGCGCTCGTCGCCGAGGATGCGGTCGAGCTCGAGCGGATGGCCGATCGACTCGTGGATCTGCAGCATCATCTGGTCCGGCATCAGCAACAGGTCCATGCGACCGTTCGGGCAGTTGGGCGCCTCCAGCAGTTCGAGGGCTTCGCGCGCGATCGCGGCGCCACCGCCGACGAAGCCGGACCGGTCGAGCACTTCGGCGCCGCCCTGCTGGCAGAAGCCGTTGTACTGCCCGCCGAGGCTGCGGGTCTGCGTGTCGTGCTCGTCGCTCGCCGTGACCTGGATGTTGGGCAGCACGAAGCGATGGACCTGCGTCACGTCGCCGCCCGCGCTGGTCAGGTAGCGATGCGACGCCATGCAGGTCTCGATCGACGCGAAGCTGTCGACGATGCGCGGGTCGATGCGCGTGGCCGCGTCGGCGGCGGCGACCAGCGCGAACAGCTCGCGGCGCGGCGGCATCGGCCGCTCGAGCGGCGATGCGTGATGCCCGCGCGGCGCGGCGTCCTGCGGCATCGGGTACTGCAGCACCGATGCGCGAGCGGTGGCGGCGGCCCACTCGCTGGCGCCGTCGAGCGCGGCCTGGAGGCCTTCGATCGAGAGGTCGGAGGTCGCCGCGTAGCCATAGGCGCCGCGGTCGATCACCGTGACCATCGCACCGCGGTCGATGCGTCGCGCGAACGGCTGCGGCACGCCGCTTCGCACGGCGACGGTCTCACCGTCCTCCTCGACGAAGCGGACCGCGAAGAACTCGACGTCGCCGCGCAATCGGCGAAACAGATCGGCAGCGCTGTCGTGGCCGACGTCCGGCCGGGGCGTGGCGGCGGCAGTGGGAAGTGCACTCATCTTGTGAACCTTGCAGGAGACGATCCGGGTCGCGGGGCGTCGCGACGGCGGCGAACGTCGAAGGAGGCCGATCGACGAAGGCCGCTCCGCGAAGCACGCGCGCGCCGGCCGCGGACGGACCACGAGGCTACCGGATTCGCCCGCTGCTGGCGACTCCGCCCGGCGCTCAGGCGACGACGTCGATCCACTGCCGCACCGTCGCCGCGCCGGCGTCGCGCCGCGTCGACGCGAGCGTGCCGATGGCGGCCGCCCGTGCGTCGCCCTGCTCGTGGCAGAGCTTGAGCACCCGGTCGACCGACTCGCGCTTGCAGGCGATCAACAGCGCGCCGCTGGTCTCCGGGTCGGTCAGCAGCGCGCGCATCTCGGGCATCACGCGGTCGTCGAGGCGGACGCGGGCGCCGTCGCGATTCCAGTTGGCCGATGCGCCGGCAGCGACGCTGCCCGATCGCGCCAGCGCGAGCGCGCGCGGCAGCGCGG
>CAHJXF010000245.1 GCA_903644065.1 Betaproteobacteria bacterium | reverse complement strand
CAGAACGGCGCCCACAGCGCACGCGGCGCAGGCGCCGCAGCCGTCGTGCGAATGCGGTTGCGGTTGGGCAGGGTGCGCCAGCGGAGCCATCGGCGCCATGTCGGCCATCCGGTCGGCGGCCCCGGCGGCCCCGGCGGCCGAAGCCATCCCGACGCCGGCGCAGTCGGCCATGCGGAGCGTCGCCAGCACCGGCCACGGCAGCGCCACGACGATCAGCGCCACCAGCCAGCGGCGCAGGCGCCGCTGCGTCGAGGCCCTCACGCGACCACCGCCTCGAAGACGCCGGCCTCGCGGTTCTTCCGGACCGCATGCCATGCGTGCACCCGGCCGTTCATCGCGATCCACACGCCGGGCGGCAGGGTCTGCGCGCAGGCGCACGCGAAGCCGAGATTGAAGAACGCGTCGGACGCGTCGACCGCCGCCGGAACCATCGCGCCGGTCAGCACGACGGTCTTGTCAAGGAGCGGCGCGACGCCGAAGTGCGGGCCGAGCACCGCGGCGGTCTCGGACATCGTGTCGGTGCCGTGGACCACCACCAGCGCCTTCTCGGCCGCCGCACGGCAGGCGGCCAGCACCCGCTCGCGATGCGACGCCTGCATGTCGAGGCTGTCGACCTGCAGTACCGTCTCGACCGCCGCGGGAACCGTCAGCCGGGCGCGTTCGACCAGCGCCGGCAGCTGCGACGTCGTGAACCCCAGCTCGCCGCGCAACGGGTCGTAGCGCTTGTCGAAGGTACCGCCGCAAGCCAGCAGGCGCAGACCGGTCGACGGGGCGGGACGGGACGGTTCGGGTTCGATGATCGATGCCGATGGAGGGACAATGGGCCGCGATCGGACGCCGGCAGGCGGTCCGAGTTCTCGATCGACCGCGACGCGTCCGACCGGGTCCGCGCAGTAATTGTAGCGGCGCGTTCCCCTCACCCCCTTCCATGACGACACCGTTCGAACAAGTGGTCTTCGCCGGCGGCGGCAACCGTTGCTGGTGGCAGGCCGGCTTCTGGGACGTCGTGGCACCGGCCATCGACCTGAAGCCGCGCGTCGTCGCCGGCGTGTCGGCCGGCGCGGCCACGGCCTGCATGCTGTACGCCAACGATTCGCAGTGGACGATGGACTACTACCGCGAAGCGTTGAAGGACAACCGGCGGAACGCCTACTGGGGCAACCTGTTCCGGCGCGCCCGCGACCCCGAGCGGCCGCACGCGACCCGGGTGTTCCCCCATGCGGCGATCTACCGCCGCGCCCTGACCGACATCCTCGGCGGCGACCGCTTCGAGAAGCTCCTCGCCGAGGCGCCCGAGATCCGCATCGCGTACGCGCGCTTGCCGCGCGGCCTCGGCCCGCATGCGGCGCTGGCGGTCGGCATCGTCGCCTACAACGTCGAGAAGTACTGGCGGAAGTCGCTGCATCCCACGTTCGGGCGGCGCATCGGCTTCGCGTCCGAGGTCGCCCGCCTGCAGGACTGCGCGGACATCGACGACCTCGTCTCGCTGATCACCGCGTCGTCGTGCACCCCGCCGTTCACGCCGATCGAGCTGCGCGGCGGCCGGCCCACGCTCGACGGCGGCATGGTCGACAACGTGCCGGTCGACGCCGTGGACGCCGGTCCGTCGACGCTGGTGCTGCTGACGCGGCGCTATCCTCGCCGCGCCGAGACGTTCACGCATCTCGGCCGCCTGTACGTGCAGCCGTCCACGAAGGTGCCGGTCAGCGCGTGGGACTACACCGACCCGCCCGCCATGCAGCGCACCTACGACCAGGGCCGGCGCGACGGCGAACGCTTCGCGACGGCGCAGCGTCGCGGCGCGCATCGGCCCGCGACGAGGGAAACGTAGTCGCGTCGACCGCGGCATACCGTCGCACGTATGGCTGTACCAAAGTGATTGTCATGGAAGTAACTGCCTAAGCAGCGTATATTCCTGCCTAAGCAGTTATTTCACGTTTCCGTCATGGTTCATCGTCAGGCCGTCCTCGCGCCGCACGACCTGTATTGCGTCGCCGACTTCGTCATGGACGAGAGCATCGGCTACCTGATCAAGAAGGTCCGCTCGATGCTGACGCTGGCCGTCGAGCGCGAGATCGTCGAGCAGGACATCACCTACGAGCAGTGGGGCGTGCTGTTGATGATCCTGCGCGGTCAGATCGACACGGCGGCCGATCTGGCCCGCGGCCTCGAGTGCGACACCGGCTCGATGACGCGCATGCTCGACCGGCTGGAAGCGAAGGACCTCGTCATCCGCACCCGCAGCACCGACGATCGGCGTCGCGTGCAGCTCGAATTGACCACGGCCGGCAAGCGTCTCGCCGAGCGGGTGATCGCGTCGATCGTGAAGGTGCTCAACCAGCATCTCGACGGCTTCTCGGTCGACGAGCTGGAGCAGTTCAAGGGTTTTTTGCGCCGCATGCTCGCCAATCGGGACCCGGCATGTTGATGGTGCCGTTCGTCGTCGTCGGGTCCTGCATCGAGTCCATTCGCAAGAACATCATGTCCGACCTCTGCCTCCATCGTCCCCGCACCGCGCTGAAAGCCGGCCTGCGGGGCTTCGCATCCAACCTGGGGTCCGGCCTGTCGTCGCTGCTGCGGGTCGAGGTCGCCGTATGGGCCCTGCTGCAGAGCCTGGCGGTGTGGATGACCATCGCCACCGCGATCATGCTGGCCGGCTGCGCGAGCTTCGACGGCTCCACCAACAAGAGCAACCTGCGCACCCCCGAGTCGTACGCGGTCGCGAAGACGCTCGGCCCGTCGGGCGTCGCCACCGACGCCGTGGCCGCCGCGTGGCCCGCCGACACGTGGTGGAAGCAGTTCGCCGATCCGGGCCTCGACGCGCTGATCGACGAGGCGCTGGCCGGCGACGGCGTGGGACCGCTGCGGCAGGCCGAGGCGCGCCTGCGCAACGCGCAATCCATCGTTCGCGGGGCGCAAGGCAGCGGCTATCCGTCGCTGGCGCTCAACGCCGGCTCGCAGCGCGAGCGCTTCACGCAGAACTACATCTATCCACCGCCGCTCGGCGGCGCGACCGACGTCTTCAACCGTCTTACGCTCGACTTCAGCTACGACCTCGATTTCTGGGGTCGTAATCGTTCCAACATCGCCGGCGCGCAGTCGCAGGCGAAGGCGGGGCAGGCCGACTCGCAGGCCGCGCGGCTGGCGGTGACGACATCGATCGCGCGCGCGTGGTTCCAGCTGCAGCGCCTCGGCGCGCTCCGCGACGTCACGCTGGCCGCGATCCGGCAGCGCGGCGACGTGCTGCAACTCGCGCAGCAGCGCTTCGACGCGGGCATCGACACCAACGCCGAATTGCGCCAGGCGGAGGCGGCGGTGCCCGCTGCCCGCGTGGACCTGGTGCAGATCGACGAGTCGATCGGACTGACGCGGAACCAGATCGCCGCATTGCTCGGCAAGGGCCCGGACCGCGGTCGCGAGATCGGCGTGCCGCACGGCGCGGGGACCACGCTGGTCACGCTGCCGGCCAGCCTGCCGGCCGAGTTGATCGGACGTCGTCCCGACCTCGTCGCCGCGCGCTGGCGGGTCGAGGCGGCGCGCTCGGGGATCGAGGTCGCGAAGGCGCAGTTCTATCCGAACGTCGACCTGGTCGCGTCGGCGGGCTTCCTCGCGTTCGGCGCCTCGAACTTCATCAAGAGCCAGAGCCGCGACATCGCCGGCGGTGCGGCGCTGACCCTTCCGATCTTCGAGGGCGGCGCGCTGCGCGCCAATCTGCAGGGCCGCAACGCCGACTACGACGTCGCGGTCGAGCAGTACAACACCACGCTGGTCGATGCGGTCCGCGACGTCGCCGACCAGGTCGTCTCGATCCAGTCGGTCAACGCGCAGTTCGCCGACCAGGAACTGGCTCGCGTCAAGACCGAGCAGGCCTACGACGTCGCGGTGGTGCGCTACAAGGCCGGCCTGACGACGTATCTGACGGTGCTGAACGCGCAAGTCGCGGTGCTGCAGCAGCAGCGCGCCGACGCCGAACTGAAGGCGCGTGTGCTCGACCTCGACGTGGCGCTGACCCGGGCGCTCGGCGGCGGCTATCGCGCCGTCGGCGACGCATCGCCGCCGGCGGCGCCCATCGCGTCTCGCTGATCCGCACCACCCCGGATCGATCGTTCGATCCATCGCGCGCCCGCGACCACATCGGTCGCCTGCGCTCTCCGACGCAAGACGAAGGAAGACCATGAGCAACATCGATTCCAGTGCCGTCGCCAATCCGTCGCCCACCATCGCCGCCGCGGCGCCGCAGGGTCGCACGAGCGGGCCGGTGCCGGCGGCACCCGGCATGGCACCGGCCGGCGCCGTGTCGCCGAAGAACGCCGGCAAGCGGAAGCGCCTGCTGCTGTCGATCGCGCTGGTCGTCGTCCTCCTGGCGATCGCCTACGCGGTCTGGTACTTCCTCGTCGGCAGCCACTTCGAGTCGACCGACGACGCGTACGTCGCCGGCAACGTGGTGCAGGTCACGCCGCAGGTGTCGGGCACCGTCATCGCCATCAACGCCGACGACACCGACCTCGTCAAGCAGGGCCAGGACCTGGTGGTGCTCGATTCGAGCGACGCCCGCGTGGCGCTCGACCAGGCCGAGGCGCAGCTCGCGCAGACGGTCCGCGAAGTGCGCACGGTGTACGCCAACAACGGCACGCTGTCGGCCAACATCCTGACCCGCCAGGCGGATTCGATCCGCGCCCGCTCGACGTTGCTGCGCGCGCAGGACGACTACCAGCGACGCGCCGCGCTGGTCGCCGGCGGCGCGGTGTCGAAGGAAGAACTGCAGCACATGCAGACCGAGCTCGACGGCGCGAAGAGCGCTCTGGCCGCGGCCGACGCCAACGTGCAGGCCGCGCGCGAACAGCTCGCGTCGAACCAGGTGTCGACCGACGGCATCAGCGTCGGGCAGCATCCCAACGTGCTGCGCGCCGCGGCGCGGGTGCGCGAGGCCTATCTCGCCCTCGAGCGCGGCACGCTGCCGGCGCCGGTGTCGGGCCAGGTCGCCAAGCGCGGCGTGCAGCTCGGCCAGCGCGTCGCGCCCGGCACGCCGCTGATGGCGATCGTGCCGCTCGACCAGCTGTGGGTCGACGCCAACTTCAAGGAAGTGCAGTTGCGCAAGATGCGCATCGGCCAGCCGGTGACGCTCGAGGCCGATCTCTACGGCGGCAAGGTCGAGTACCGCGGCCGCATCGTCGGGCTGTCGGCCGGCACCGGCAGCGCGTTCTCGCTGCTGCCGGCGCAGAACGCCACCGGCAACTGGATCAAGGTCGTGCAGCGCGTGCCGGTGCGGATCGAGTTCGACGCGAAGGAACTGGCCGAGCATCCGCTGCGCATCGGCCTGTCGGTGCTCGCGAAGATCGACACGTCGGACCAGAGCGGCCAGCAGCTCGCGGCCGCGAAGCGGGTCGACGGCGCGTCGTCGTCCACCTACCAGACCAAGGCCTTCGCGCCCGACACCCACGCGGCCGACGCGCTGATCGCCGGCATCGTCGCGGCCAATCTC
>CAHJXF010000244.1 GCA_903644065.1 Betaproteobacteria bacterium | reverse complement strand
CTCGCGCCGGTACTCGTCGGGCAGCGTCGCCATCGCCGCGTCGTTGACGTACGGCGGGTTGCTGACGATCAGGTCGTAGCGCCGCCGCGGCAGCGCTTCGAAGAGGTCGGACTCGACCAGGTGCACGCGGTCGCCGAGCGCATAGGCGTCGACGTTGCCGCGCGCGACGGCCAGCGCGTCGGCCGACAGGTCGACCGCGTCGACCCACGCGTTCGAAAACGCATCGGCCGCGATGATCGCGAGGCAGCCGGACCCGGTGCACAGGTCGAGCACCGACAAGACGGCGTCCGCGTCGCCGATCCACGGGGCGAGCCGCTCGAACAGCAATTCGGCGATGAACGACCGCGGCACGATGACGCGCGGGTCGACGGCGAAGCGGTAGTCGCCCAGCCACGCTTCGCCGGTCAGGTAGGCGGCCGGCAGGCGCTCGTCGACCCGGCGAGCGATCAACGCGACCACGTCGTCGCGCTCGCTCGCGGTGACGTGCGCATCGAGGAACGGCTCGAGCCGGTCGAGCGGCAGGTGGAGGCGATGCAGGATCAGGTAGGCCGCCTCGTCCCAGGCCTCGGCGCTGCCGTGGCCGAAGAACAGCCCTGCCTGCCGGAAACGGCCGACGGCATGCCGCAGCAGGTCGCGGACGGTGACGAACGCCGCATGCGCCGCCGGGTCGGCGGCCGACGCCACGGGCCCGCTCATGCCGTGACGGTGACGGTCGGGACGGGCGCCAAGGACGCGCCGTCGCAGGCCGGCGGCGCCAGCAACGCGACCAGCGTGCGTCGATAGACGTCGGTCAACGGTTCGATGTCGGCGATGGCGACGCGCTCGTCGATCTTGTGGATGGTCGCGTTGATCGGGCCGAACTCGATGGTCTGCGGACACAGCGCCGCGATGAAGCGGCCGTCCGACGTGCCGCCGCTCGTCGACAGCGCGGTCTCGACGCCGGTGACGTCGCGGATCGAAGCGGCCAGCGCCGCCGACAACGTGCCTTCCGGCGTCAGGAACGGCAGGCCGCCGAGCGTCCATTCGAGGGCGTAGTCGAGTCCCTGACCGTCGAGCACGGCATGCACGCGCCGCTTCAGGTCCTCGACCGTGCTTTCGGTCGAGAAACGGAAGTTGAAGTCGATCACGGCATCGCCGGGGATCACGTTGGTGGCCCCGGTCCCGGCGTGCACGTTCGAGACCTGGAAGCTGGTCGGCGGAAAGAAGCGGTTGCCCGCGTCCCACTCGATCGCGGTCAGCGCCGCGAGCGCCGCGGCCATCTGGTGGATCGGATTGCGTGCCAGGTGCGGATAGGCGATGTGGCCCTGGATCCCGTGGAGGGTCAGCCGTCCCGACAGCGTGCCGCGACGGCCGTTCTTGATCGTGTCGCCGAGCACCGCCACCGACGACGGTTCGCCGACGATGCAGTAGTCGAGCGTCTCGCCGCGCGCACGGAGGCGTTCGCAGACGCGCACCGTGCCGTCGAGCGCCGGACCCTCCTCGTCGGACGTGATCAGCAGCGCCACCGAGCCGCGATGCGCAGGGTGCGCGGCCACGAACCGCTCGGCCGCCACGACGAACGCGGCGATCGACGTCTTCATGTCGGCGGCGCCCCGACCGTACAACCAGCCGTCGCGCTCGGTCGGCGAGAACGGATCGGATGCCCAGCGATCGATCGGGCCGGTCGGGACGACATCGGTGTGCCCGGCGAACACGAAGACCGGTCGCTCGCCGCCGCGCCGCGCCCAGAGGTTGGTCACGTCGCCCGCCACGATGGTCTCGCAGGCGAAGCCCGCGGCCGCCAGGCGTTCGGCGATCAGGGCCTGGCAACCGCCGTCGGCCGGCGTCACCGAGCGCGCCGCGATCAGGCGTCGCGCGAGCGACAGCGTCGCACCGTCGCCGGCGTCACGGCGGTTGGCCTGCCGGTCGCCCGGGCCGTCGCCCTCAGGCATTGAGCGTGAATTCCTGGAACGACGACGCGTCGTGGTTGCGCGACGTCTCGACCGGCTCGGTGGCCACGAGCGGCGGCGCGTTGTTGATCAGCCAGAGCAGGTTGGTGGGCGAGTCGGCGTACGACAGCGCCTCCTCCTCGGTGACCTGCTCTTCGCGGATCATCCGGTAGAGCGCCTGCTCGAAGGTCTGCGAGCCGGGCGACAGGCTTTTTTCCATCGCCTCCTTGATCTCGTTGACTTCGCCTTTCTCGATCAGCTCCGCGATGTGGCGGGTGTTGAGCATCACCTCGACCGCGGGAACCCGGCCGCCGCTGCGCGCCCGGATCAGCCGCTGCGACACGATGCTCTTGAGCGCGGCGGACAGGTCGGACAGCAGCGTGGCGCGGCTCTCCAGCGGGTAGAAGCTGACGATGCGGTTGAGCGCGTGATAGCTGTTGTTGGCGTGCAGCGTGGCCAGGCACAGGTGGCCCGACTGCGCGTAGGCGATCGCCGCCGTCATGGTTTCCTTGTCGCGGATCTCGCCGATCAGTATGCAGTCGGGCGCCTGGCGCAACGCGTTCCGCAGCGCGACCTCGAGGTTCACCGCGTCGGTGCCGATCTCGCGCTGGTTGACGATGGACTTCTTGTTGCGAAAGACGTACTCGATCGGATCCTCGAGCGTCAGGATGTGGCCGGTGCGCTTCGCGTTGCGCAGGTCGAGCATCGATGCGATGGTCGTCGACTTGCCCGAGCCGGTGGCGCCCACGATCAGCACCAGGCCGCGCTTCTCCATGATGATCTCGCTGACGATCGGCGGCAGGTTCAGGCTGTCGATGGCGGGGATGTCGCTCGGGATGTAGCGGATCACGACCGAGATCGAGCCGCGCTGCTGGAACGCGGACAGCCGGAAGCGGCCGATCCCCTGCACGCCGAAGCCCTTGTTCAGCTCGTGCGTGCTGGTCAGCTCGTCGAAGTCCGCCGGCGCGACGATCTCGCTCAGCAGGCTCTTGATCATCGTGTTGTCCATCACCTGCTGGTTGATGGGGATCGACGCGCCGTTGACCTTCATGTGCACGGCCGAGCCGACCGCGATGAACAGGTCCGAGGCCTTCTTCTCGGCCATCAGCTTGAACAATCGTTCCATCGCCATCACGGATCCTTCGTCGCGGTGCCCGACCGGGCGCTCGGGGAGTGGGGCAGCGTCAGTCGCCGCGCAGCAGTTCGTTGATGCTGGTCTTCGCGCGCGTCTCGGCGGTGACCTGCTTGACGATGACCGCGCAATATAAGCCGTATGTCCCGTCCGCGGAAGGCAGCGAGCCGGGGACGACGACCGAGCCGGAGGGGATGCGTCCGTAGCTGACGGTGCCGCTCCGCCGATCGAGGATCTTGGTCGACTGCGACAGGTAGACGCCCATCGACAGCACCGAGTTCTCTTCCACGATCACGCCCTCGACGACCTCGGAGCGCGCGCCGATGAAGCAGTTGTCCTCGATGATCGTCGGATTGGCCTGCAGCGGCTCCAGCACGCCGCCGATGCCGACCCCGCCCGACAGGTGCACGTTGCGACCGATCTGCGCGCACGAGCCGACCGTCGCCCAGGTGTCGACCATGGTGCCGTCGCCGACGTGGGCGCCGATGTTCACGTAGGACGGCATCAGCACGACGTTCCTGCCGATGAACGAGCCGTGTCGCGCCACGGCCGGCGGCACCACGCGCACGCCGGTGGCCCGCATCTCGACCTCCGACAGGTGTCTGAACTTGGTTTCCACTTTGTCGAAGAAGGTGAGGTCGCCCGCGCGCATGAAGACGTTGTCATTCAACCTGAACGACAGAAGCACGGCTTTCTTGAGCCATTGATGCACGATCCACGCGCCGTCGACCTTCTCGGCCACCCGCAGTGCGCCGTCGTTCAGGCCGGCGAGCGCTCCGTCGACAGCGGCCCGGGTGGGGTCGAGCAGGTCGGCCGGTCCGCCGACGGGCGACAGTTCGCCGCGCCGTTCCCAGGCGAATTCGATGATCGGCTGCAGCGCCGTGTGGTCCATGCGGGTTCCAGGGTGACGGCCGACGGGGTCGACCTCGCTCAGAGCGTGTGCGCTTCGCGTTCGAAGCCGGCCAGCACGACCGGCGGTGCCGGCTTCCAGCCGCGCTTGCGGTGTTCGGCGACGATGTTGGTGAAGATGCCGCCCCGCACGCCCCAGCGCGCGGTGACGCGCATGAAGCGCGGCTCGACCGCGGCGGCGAGATCGTCGAGGACGCGATTGGTCACCGCTTCGTGGAACGCGCCCTCGTCGCGGAAGCTCCAGGCGTAGAGCTTGAGGCTCTTCAGCTCCACGCACAGTCGGTCGGGTATGTAGTCGATCGTGAAGGTCGCGAAGTCGGGCTGACCGGTGAGCGGGCACAGGCAGGTGAATTCGGGGACCTGCAGGTGGATCAGGTAGTCGCGGGTCGGGTTGGGATTGTCGAACGCGTCGAGGCGTTTCGACGGCAGGGTTCGACCCGGGGCGGGCGCGCGCGTCCCGGTCGCGATCGGGTCGACGGGCGACCCGCGAGGACGTCGCGGGGCCCGGCGCGAGGTGGGTGCCGGCATGGAGTTCCGAAGTGATTCGACGGTCGGGATGAATGGACCGGGCTGGTATTATACGAATCGGCCGAGACTCGTCCGATGCCGCATCGGCGAAACGCGCGGACGTCGTCCGGAAGCCTTCGCCACACCAAGCCATCGCGACCTCGGCTTCGATCCTCCGGGGCCGCGCATCCCGTTTCGCCTGTTCGACGTACAAGCCTCGACCCCGCTTCCGATCCGCTGACGTGCGCCTCACCCAGATCAAGCTGTCCGGTTTCAAGTCGTTCGTCGACGCGACGCAGTTCTCGCTGCCCGGTCGGCTGGTCGGCGTGGTCGGACCGAACGGCTGCGGCAAGTCCAACATCATCGACGCCGCTCGCTGGGTGCTCGGCGAGTCGAAGGCCAGCGAGCTGCGCGGCGAATCGATGCAGGACGTCATCTTCAACGGTTCGGGCCAACGGAAGCCCGCCGGACGCGCCAGCGTCGAACTGGTCTTCGACAACAGCCCGGACGTCGCGGGCAAGCAGGTGTCCGGCCCGTGGGGCCAGTACCACGAGATCGCCGTCAAGCGCGTGCTGACGCGCGACGGCACGTCGACCTACCTGATCAACAACCAGGCGGTCCGGCGTCGCGACATCCAGGACATCTTCCTCGGCACCGGGCTCGGCCCGCGGGCCTACGCGATCATCGGCCAGGGCATGATCAGCCGCATCATCGAGGCGCGTCCGGACGAGCTGCGCGTGTTCCTCGAGGAAGCCGCCGGCATCTCGAAGTACAAGGAACGACGCCGCGAGACCGAGACCCGGCTGTCCGACACGCGCGAGAACCTGACGCGGGTCGAGGACATCCTTCGCGAACTGAACGCCAATCTCGAGCGACTCGAGCGGCAGGCCGTCGTCGCGCAGCAGTACCGCGATCTCGAAGCCGAGGTCGACGGCAAGCAGAAGCTGCTGTGGCTGCTGCGCGCCAACGAGGCCGAGGCGCTCGCGGCGCGTCACCGCGCCGAAGCCGAC
>CAHJXF010000243.1 GCA_903644065.1 Betaproteobacteria bacterium | reverse complement strand
CGTGCTGTCTCCCTACGGCACGCGGTCCACGGCAGGTGGGCACACGGCAGGCGGCGTCCGGCGTGACCGCCGCCGGCGTGTTGCCGGCGCGGTGCGGCATGGTGCCGCGATTCAGTTGCGGCTGATCAGCACCACGCCCACGACCATCAGCAGCCCGCCGACGAGTCGGCCGACATGAGCCGGATTGCGGTCGAAGCCCATCCAGCCGAACTGGTCGAGCGCGATCGACGTCACGACGCCGGCCGTCACCGTCAGCCCCAGATAGGGTGACGCGCCGATCCTTCGCGCCAGGTAGAGCTGCGCCAGCAGGATGGACGCGCCACCGATACCGCCCAGCCAGGCCCACCACGGCAACGCGGCGAAATGGCCGGCTTGCGGCCAGCGCATGCCGCCGATCACGGTGCCGAGCACCGCCAGGGCGACGATCGTCACGACCTGCACGATCAGGCCGGCGGTGATCGGCTGCTCGAGGGATTTCGCCATCGTGGCGTTGGAACCGCCGAGCGCGGTGCTGAACGCGCCGGCCAGCAACGCGAACAGATACAGGGTCCAGGCCATCGAAAGGTCCGTCGTGAGCAGGGCGCATGGCGACTCGCGATGCGCTGTCCCGCACTGTGTCGAGCGCGGCGTCGAGCGCGTTTCGGCGCACCTCTCATCACCAGCTAGGTGGGCCTGACGGGAGCATCCGTCGAATGCGACTTCCGCCTTCGCGCGGTCCGCCGTGTGGTGGCTAGACTGCGCCCGTCACGATCAACGGAGGGCGGCCATGGACGTCGGATTCATCGGAGTGGGCAGCATGGGGGCGGCAATGGTGCCCAATCTCGTCAAGGCGGGGCATCGCGTCCGGGCCTGGAACCGCAATGCGGCGGCCGTCGCGGCGCTGCAGGGCGTCGAGGCGCTCGCCTCGCCGGCCGAGGCGTTCCGGAACGACGCGGTCCTGACGATGCTGGCGGACGACCGCGCGGTGCGCAGCGTCGTCATCGATTCGGGCGCGCTGCGCGAAGCCCGCAAGGATTGCGTGCACGTGATGATGGCCACCATCTCGCCGGCGCTCGTCGACGAGCTGCATGCGCTGCACCGCGCCGCCGGCATTCCCTATGTCGCGGCACCGGTCTTCGGCGTGCCGGCCGCGGCTGCCCAGGCGCAACTCAACGTGCTGGTCGCCGGCGACGCAGACGCCATCGCCCGCGTGCAGCCGTTGCTCGACGCGGTCGGTCGGAAGACCTGGCCGCTCGGCGACGATCCGAAGCGCGCCAACGTCGCGAAGCTCGCCGGCAACCTGATGATCACGCTCGCCATCGAGGCGATGGGCGAGGCGAGCGCGCTGACCGAGAGCTACGGCGTCACCGCCGCGGACTTCCTCGACATCGTCACCAACACGCTGTTCGCGGCGCCCGCCTATCAACGCTACGGCGGCTTCATCGCGACCGACACCTACGAACCCGGCTTCAAGCTCACGCTCGGGTTGAAGGACGTGGATCTGGCGCTCGACGCCGCGAAGGCCCGGGCGGCGAAGCTCCCCTCGGCCGAGCTGGTCCGCGAAAACATGGCGGCCGCCGTCGAGCAGGGCATGGGGGCGAAGGACTGGTCGATCCTCGCGAAGATGGCGCGCCGCCGTGCCGGACTGGGCGACGACGTGGCCTGACGAGCGGTGCGGGCGCGAGCGACGCGCTCCGCCTCGATCGGTGCCGCGACCTCGCGGCGACCGGGCGCCGCCTCGAGCGCAGCGAGGCGGCGCGACCTGCGGACTTACTTGCCGATGTTGCCGGCCGCATCCTTCGCGGCGTCGGCATGGACCTTGGCCTTGGCCTTGTGGACCTTGGCCTTCGTCTTGTGTACGGTCGAATTCGGCTCGCCCGTCACGGCGCCGGCCGTCGCCTGCGCACCCTGCTGCACCTTTTCGGACGTCGCCTTGGCGCCTTCCGTGACGGTGGTGCCCACCTGGGCGAAGGCGACGCCGGAAACCAGCAGCGCGGCTGCGGTGATGATGATCTTGTTCATGTTGCTCTCCTGAGGGATGGATCGACGCGACGCGAGTGCATCGCCGTCGAGGTCTTGCCGTTACCGACTTGCCGTACTGAAAACAGTTGCCACCGACCGACTCGCGCTCGACGAAGCGACCTTACTTGACGGTCTCTTTCGCCGCATCCTTGGCGTCGGTCGCGGCCGACTTGGCGCGCGCCTTGTGATACTTGCCCTTGGCCTTGTGGATGGTCTTTTCCGGCTGGTCGCTCGCGGCGGCCTGCGTGTTCTCCTTGGCCTGCTTGGCGGTTTCCGCCGTCGCCTTGGCGCTTTCCTTCACCGCGGTTCCGGCTTGCGCGAAGCAGGCGCCCGACACCAAGAGGGCGGCCGCAGCGGCGATGAACTTGTTCATGTGGATCTCCCGTCGATCGAGTCGCTGGCAGGCCGGCCAATCCGTCGCTGCGTGATTCGAAGCCTCTAGAACGCCGGACCGGCGAGTCGGTTGACGGTGGGGGGTCGGCTGCGCCCGTCGCAGCCGTCATCGCTTATGCAACGCGGCCGGTGCCCGCGCCCGGCCGGACGTCCTCCGACAGCTCGGGCGCCACGGTTTGTCGGCCGCAGTATCGCGTCGGTCGCCTCGCGACCCCACCGGCGAATCGCGGACTGTAGAGTGCTATCCCTCCCACGTCTGCCGTCCGATCGACGAATGAATCCTTCCCCGCCGCCGCAAGGCGACTACAAGACCGAAGCGTTGCGATCCTTCGTCGCTTCGGTCGAGCACCTGCCGCTGTTCACCGGTACGGCGATGCAGTTGATCCGCAGCGTCGATCAGGAGGACGTGACGGTAGGCGAGATGACGCGGCTGATCTCCACCGATGCCGCGCTGGTGGCGCACCTGTTGCGCATCGTCAATTCGCCGTTCTACGGTCTGTCGCGCCGCATCGGCACGGTCAGCGAGGCGCTCGCCGTCCTCGGCGTGAACCTGATCCGCCGCACCGTGATCGCGGCCGTCCTGCAGCGACCGTTGCTCGCCTATCTGCACGAGACCCGCGTGGTCCGCGCGTTCTGGCGCCACGGGCTGCTGTGCGCGGCGCTGGCGCGTCACCTGGCCCTGCAGAAAGGATTGAACGGCGAAGTCGTCTATCTCGCGGGGCTGATGCACGACGTGGGTCGCCTGGTGATGCTGATCCGGTTCCCCCAGGAGATCGATCTGCTGTTGCGGGTGCGGAGCGACGACGACGACGAATTCAGTTTCGATCGCGAGCACGTGCGCTTCGGCTTCGACCACGCGCAGGTCGGCGGCGCGTTGCTGGAGCTCTGGGAGCTGCCGGGCCCGATCGTCATGTGCGCGCATCAGCATGCGGACGAGACCGAACCGGAAGATCCGCTCAGCGCCTGCGTCTGGCGGGCCAACCTGATCTCGCACGAGATGATCGAGGAGACCGACGACGAGATCGAGCAGCCGTGGATGGTGCAGATCGGGCTGACCGTGAAGGGTCGGCGGCAGATCCTCGACGAGATCGCCGCGCTGGAGAGCGACCAGGGTTGACGGCGCGGGTCGCCGGTCGCCGTTCCTTCGGCGCGAAAGCATCAGCCGTTTATTGATCCGCGATCCGCGATCCGCGATCCGCGATCCGCGATCCGCGATGCGGCGAAGTGCGGGGCACTCGCGCCGACCGACGCGGTCGACGAGCTTTCCTGTCGACGAGAGTGCCCCGCGCGGCGCGAGCGGCCGTCGACGGGTGGCGCGGCTTCGCGCGGATCGTCGATCCGCACGGCGCCGCCCCTCGCCGGAGCCGCGGCAGCGGCCTCTCAGCCGCGTTCGACGCAACCGCAACCGCGAGCGAGCCGCTGCAGGCCTTCGTCGCGGATGCCGCGCGCCGCGAGCCCGGCCGTCGTCTGCGCGAGGTATTCGGCGCACGTGCCGAGGAAGCCGGCACCGGAGCGCAGGATGCCGACCACCGCGTCCTCGCTCAGGTCGCCCGCGTAGGACTCGGCCTTGCGATCCGCCACGAAGGCGATGGCGTCGACCAGCCCTTCGGTCGTCGTCGCCTTGACCCAGGTGGGGCGGTACGCGCCGGTGATCATCTCGCGGCGCCAGATCATCGCCAGCTCGTCGCGGACGTCCTGTTCCTCGAGCCGCAGCGCCACGCCGCGGCAGTTCCCGCCGCGATCGAGACCGAGCACCAGTCCCGGCCGGTCGGGCGAGCCGCGGCCGATGCGCGACCAGATGCAGAACGCGCGGTGGAAACCGTGGACGCGGGCGACGCGTTCCTCGGCCACGGGAAACAGCGGATTCCAGATCAGCGAGCCGTACGCGAAGATCCACACGTCGCCGCTCGGTGCGATGCGCAGGACGCGATCGAGCGAGTCCTGCAGGCGGTCCTCGCTCCACATCGCGCCGCCGAGCAGCTTGCGGATGTAGTCCTCGCGACGTCCGCCACGATGCAGGTCCTCGCGGCAGAGCGGCCGGCAGGCGTCGTCGTCGGTCGCGAGACCCTCGCCTCCGGCAGGATGGGCGTCGCACGGCTCGTCGGAATAGTCCATGGGGGGTCGGTCGCAAGTTCCGCACCAGCCTATACCGCCGGACGGCCGGGCGACCCGCCCTGTCGTTTAATCGACACGCCGCGCCGACCGGGCGCGTCAACGGCCCGACGAACGTCGCACCAGCAGCGGGTACGGATCGATCGCACCGGCGGCGCCGGCGTAGATGCCGTAGTGCAGGTGCGGTGGTCCGCCGCGGGCGTTGCCGGTGGTCCCGACGTAGCCGAGCGTGTCGCCCGCGGCGACGGCGTCGCCGCCGCGCGGGTTCGCCGGGTGGTCGAGGTGTGCGAAATAGTGCATCTGGCCGCCGGGCCCGAGCAGCCACACGACGCGGCCGCCGAGCGGATCGGCGCCGACCCGCCAGACGATGCCGCCGACCGGGGCCAGGACGCGGGTGCCGCGCGGCGCGAAGATGTCGATGCCCTCGTGACGACGGCCGCCGCTACGCGCGAAGCCCCAGCTGTCGCGCAGGCTGTCGGCCCGGACGCCGTCGACCGGTACCGCCACGTGTTCGGGCGGCGGTGCCGCGAGCAGTCGGGCGATCGGCAACGAGCGTTCGAGTCGTGCGGCCGGCACGAGCGCGAGAAACAGGTACAGGACGGCGGCACGGCGGCCGATGCGCCACGCGCCGACCGTACGCCGGAACGACGATTCGCGAACTTCGGACAAGAAGTAGGCTCCATCCCTCACGGCCCTTCGGGCCCAACGAGGAGCGAACGATGACGGACAAGCAGACGCAGGAACATGCAGCGGAAAGCAACACGATCAAGGACCCGGCGGACTGGACCACCGGCGACGAGGCGATGACCGGCGCCCAGCGCTCTTATCTGAAGACGCTGTCCGAAGAGGCCAAGGTGCCGTTCGACGAGAACCTGACGAAGGCGGAGGCGTCCACCCGCATCGACGAGTTGCAGCACCAGACCGGGCGCGGCGTCGCAGCGCCGCAGAGCGCGCCGGAACCGGGCGCCTGACCCGCCGGG
>CAHJXF010000242.1 GCA_903644065.1 Betaproteobacteria bacterium | reverse complement strand
TGCCGAACGCCGTCGAGCGACGCGCCGTCGATGTCGTTGCCGGGCGGGGCGGCCGCGCCGGTCGCGCCGGCGGCGTCCCGCATCAGGTCGTCGATGTAGCGCGCGTAGTCGCCGCCGGCCGGGCCGTTGTCGAGCGTGTTCATCGAGACTCCGTCGAAGGCAGGCGATCGGCGATCGCCGCGACCAGCTGCCGCGCCAGTACCAGTTTGTCGGCGCGCTCCAGCACCGTGCGACCCGCGGCGGTGTACAGCGTCAACGCGTTGTCGTCGCGACCGAAGGCCTCGGTCGCGAGGTTGCCGACGATCATCTGCGCCTTCTTCCGCGCCAGCTTGGACTCCGCGTTGCCGTGCAGGTCCTCGGTCTCGGCCGCGAAGCCGACGCAGTACGGCGGCGACGGCAGCGCGGCCACCGCGGCGAGGATGTCGGGGTTGGCTTCGAAGCGCAGTTCGAGGCCCGGGACCGCGTGGCCGTCGCCGGCCTCGACCGTGGTCGTCTTCTTGAGTTTGTGGTCGGCCGCGTTGAGCACGTGCCAGTCGGCGACCGCCGCCACGGCGACGAAGCAGTCGGCCCGCGTCGCCTCGCGCATCACGACGTCGTGCATCTGCCGCGCCGTCTCGACGTCGATGCGGACCACGCCGCGCGGCGTCGCGAGGGACACGGGGCCGGACACCAGCATGACGTCGGCGCCCGCCTCGTGCGCGGCGCGGGCGATCGCATAGCCCATCTTGCCCGACGAGTGATTGGTGATCGAGCGCACCGGATCGACCGGCTCGCGGGTCGGGCCGGCCGTGATCAGCAGGCGTCGACCGGCGAGCCGCTTTGGCTGGAAGAAAGCGATCACGTCATCGAGGATCTCGTGCGGTTCGAGCATGCGGCCGCTGCCGACCTCGCCGCAGGCCTGGTCGCCCGACGCGGGCCCGAGCACGACGACGCCGTCGTCGACCAGCCGCGCGACGTTGCGGCGCGTGGCCGGGTGACTCCACATCTGCAGGTTCATCGCGGGCGCGACCAGCAGCGGACAGTCGCGCGCGATGCACATCGTGGTCAGCAGGTCGTCGCACAGACCGTTGGCCAGCTTCGCGAGGAAGTCCGTGGACGCCGGGACGACGACGATGGCGTCGGCCTCGCGCGACAGGTCGATGTGCGCCATGTTGTTGGGCTGGCGTGCGTCCCACTGGTCGGTGAAGACCGGGCGGCCGGTGAGCGCCTGCATCGTCACCGCGGTGATGAAGCGCGTGGCGCTCTCGGTCATGACGACCTGCACGGTGGCACCGCGGTCCTGCAGGCGACGCGCGAGCTCGGCCGACTTGTACGCGGCGATGCCGCCGGTCAGCCCGAGGACGAGGTGCTTGCCTGCGAGGTCGTTCATCGCGGTCTGGGCGCGGAAGTGAAGGTCGGTGCGGCGCTGCGGGGAGCGCGTCGTCGCGATGCTACGCCAGCCGATCCGCCGGGCGGCGACCGCCCGTCAACGCGATCGTCGCACCCGGATCAACTCGTCGAGGATCAACAGGACGGCGCCGACCGTGA
This sequence comes from Betaproteobacteria bacterium, assembly GCA_903644065.1. Lineage (GTDB taxonomy): Bacteria > Pseudomonadota > Gammaproteobacteria > Burkholderiales > Burkholderiaceae_D > CAHJXF01. The sequence goes on along the minus strand of CAHJXF010000242.1, from coordinate 3,977 downwards.
TCGCGCTGTCGGCGACGTTGAACGCGGGGAAGCTCCAGCGCTCGTAGTAGAACAACAGGAAGTCGACGACGTGGCCGTGGATCAACCGGTCGATCACGTTGCCGAGCGCGCCGCCCGCGATCAACGCGAGCGCGGCGCTGAACAGGCGCTGCGACGCATGGCGCGCCAGCATGACCACGATGAACAACGCCGCCACGATGCCGATGCCGGTGAACAGCCAGCGCTGCCAGCCGCTGCCGTTCGACAGGAAGCTGAACGCCGCGCCCTTGTTGTAGACCAGCGTCAGGTCGAAGCCGTGCACCAGCTGCTTGCGCTCGCCGAACGCGAAGAGTCGCGTGATCGCGAGCTTCGTCGCCTGATCGACCACGATCACGACCACGATCAGGATCAACCAGGGCAGCAGGCCGTGGCGGCTCGAGCGAACGACTTTGGGCATCGATGGTGAGCGCGGAGGAGGGCGTGGTGGCGACGTCGAGACGAGCGGCACGGCGCTGCGTGCGAGGCGGTCCGCGGGAGCGGGGCGCATCATAACCGAGACCCTTTTGGCAGAATGACGCGATGCGTTCCGATGCCGATGCCAACCTCGAAGCCGACCCCGAAGCCGAAGCGGCCGCCGATCCGCCCGCCGCGTCGCTGCGCGCCAGCACGTCGGCCATCGACGCGTTCTGCGACGCGATCTGGCTCGAGGACGGACTCGCCCGGAACACGATCGAGGCCTACCGCCGCGACCTGACGTCGCTCGCTCGCTGGCTCGCCGGCCGCGCGACCACGCTCGACGCCGCCGACGAGAGCGACCTGACGGCCTACGTGGCCGAGCGCCACGCGACGAGCCGCGCCAGCTCCGCCAACCGACGGCTCGCGGTCCTGCGGCGCTATTACCGGCACCTGTCGCGTCACGACAGCGCCCGAATCGATCCCACGCGTCGCCTGCGCACCGCGAAGCGACCGCCGCGCTTTCCGAAGACGTTGTCGGAGGCCCAGGTCGAAGCGCTGATCGCGGCGCCCGCCGCCGACACGCCGCTCGGCCTGCGCGACCGCGCGATGCTGGAGCTGATGTACGCGAGCGGGCTGCGCGTGTCCGAGCTGGTCGGCCTGCGCACGGTGCGGGTCGGTCTCGAGGAGGGCGTGGTCCACGTCGTCGGCAAGGGCGACAAGGAACGGCTCGTGCCGATGGGCGACGCGGCGCGCGAGGCCATCGTCGCGTACCTGCGCGATGCGCGGCCGGTGCTCGCCCACGGCCGGTCGCTCGACGCGCTGTTCATCACCGGTCGGGTGGAGACGGCTCGCGGATCGATCGGCGGGATGACGCGCCAGATGTTCTGGCGAATCGTCAAGCGTTGCGCGCTGCAGGCCGGCATCCTGGCGCCGCTGTCGCCGCATACGCTGCGCCACGCGTTCGCGACGCACCTGCTCAACCACGGTGCGGACCTGCGCGTCGTGCAGCTGCTGCTCGGCCACGCCGACATCTCGACCACGCAGATCTACACGCACGTGGCACGAGAACGCCTGAAGGCGCTGCACGCTCGCCATCATCCGCGCGGCTGACTCGCGGCTGACTCGCGGCTGACTCGCGGCTTGCGTGCGGCTGTCCGCTGCGTTACGGTGCCTTTTCGATTTTGTCGGAGCCCCGCATGAACGCCCGCGTCCCCACTGCGCCCGCAACGCCCACCACGCCCGCCGACGACATCGACGCCGTCGCACTCCAGTCCTTCGTCGACGAACGCTGGGACGACGTGATCGTCGATCGCCTCGTCGACTACATCGCGATCCCCGCCAAGAGTCCCGCGTTCGACCGCGACTGGGTGGCGCACGGCCACATCGAGCGCGTGATCACCGACGCGGCCCGCTGGGTCGAGTCGCAGAAAGTCGCCGGACTACGGCTCGAGATCGTGCGGCTCGAGGGCCGCACGCCGGTGCTGTTCTTCGAGATCCCGGCCAGCGACGGTACGCGTCGCGAGCCGGACGGCAGGCGCGAGACGGCGCGCACCGTGCTGCTCTACGGTCACCTCGACAAGCAGCCCGAATTCACCGGCTGGCGCGCCGACCTCGGTCCATGGACGCCGAAGTACAAGGACGGCAAGCTCTACGGGCGCGGCGGCGCGGACGACGGCTACGCGGTCTACGCGGCCATCACGGCGATCCAGGCGCTCGACCGGCAAGGCATCGCCCATCCGCGCTGCGTGGGCCTGATCGAGACCTGCGAGGAATCGGGCAGCTACGACCTGCCGCCCTACATCGACGCGTTGCGCGACCGGCTGGGCGACGTGTCGCTGGTCGTGTGCCTCGACTCCGGCTGCGGCAACTACGACCAGCTGTGGCTGACCACGTCGCTGCGCGGCAACGTGACCGGGGTGCTCGAGGTGCAGGTGCTCGACGAGGGCGTCCATTCGGGTGACGCCAGCGGCGTCGTGCCGTCGTCGTTCCGCATCATGCGTCAGCTGTTCGATCGCATCGAGGACTCGGCGGACGGTCGGCTGCTGCCGCAGAGCTTCCACTGCGCGGTGCCGGCCGAGCGCGTCGAACAGGCGCACCGGACCGCGGAGATCCTCGGCGACCTGGTGTGGAAGCGCTTTCCGTGGTCGTGCGGCGACCACGGCGAAACCGTCCAGCCGACGACCACGGATCCGATCCGGGCGCTGCTCAACCGCACCTGGGAGCCGACGCTGTCGGTGACCGGCGCCGAGGGCCTGCCGCCGATCGCGGACGCCGGCAACGTATTGCGGCCGCGCACCGCGTTCAAGCTGTCGCTGCGCCTGCCGCCGCTGGTCGACGGACCGACCGCGCTCGCCGAACTCAAGACCGTGCTCGAGATCGATGCGCCGTACCAGTCGAAGGTCGCCTTCCGGCCGGACCGGGGCATTGCGACCGGCTGGAACGCGCCCGACCTCGAGCCGTGGCTCGCCGATGCGCTCGACGACGCGTCGCACGCGGCGTTCGGCGCCCCGTGCGGCTTCCTCGGCCAGGGCGGAACCATCCCGCTCATGAGCCTGCTCGAGACCGGCTTTCCGAAAGCGCAGTTCATGGTTTGCGGCGTGCTCGGACCGCACTCGAACGCGCACGGCCCGAACGAGTTCCTGCACGTGCCGTACGCGCGGAAGCTGACCGCCGCCGTGTCGCGCTTGATCGCGGCGAGCGCCGCGTAGAAGACATCGCTCGAATACATCGCTCGACGACATCGCTCGAAGACACCGCTCGAAGACACCGCTCGAAGACACCGCTCGAAGACACCGCTAGAAGGCGCCGCTCGAAGACACCGCTCGAAGACACCGCTCGAAGACACCGCTCGAAGGCGCCGCTCGAAGACACCGCTGTAAGGCGCCACGTCGGGCGCTGTGATACCGGCGCCGGGTCGCGTCGTCGACGGCCGACGATCAGGAGTCCACGTAGCCGTCGGCCCTGACCAGCGCCGGAAAGAAGCGGGTCCACAGGCCGATGACGAGGATCGTCGCGGCGCCGCCGACCACCACCGCCGGCACGCTGCCGATCGCCGCCGCCAGCGTGCCCGACTCGAACGCGCCGAGCTGGTTCGACGCGCCGATGAAGACGCCTTCGGCCGCATTGACGCGGCCGCGCATCGCGTCCGGCGTATTGAGGTTGGTCAGCCCGTCGCGGATCACCACGCTGACCATGTCGGTGCCGCCCACCAGCACCAGCGCGACGATCGACAGCCATGGCGTGGTCGACAGGCCGAAGACGATGGTGGCCAGTCCGAAGCCCGCGACCGACACCAGCAGCGTGCGGCCGATGCGGCGTTGCGGCGGATGGCGCGACAGGTAGAGGCCGGTGATCGCCGCGCCCACCGCCGGTGCGCTGCGCAGCACGCCGAGCCCGGTCGGACCCCAGTGCAGGATCGAGTCCGCGTAGACCGGCAGCAGCGCGGTGGCGCCGCCGAACAGCACGGCGACCAGGTCGAGCGACATCGCGCCCACCAGCTTCTGTCGCGCGAAGATGAAGCGCACGCCGTCGAGCGCGTCGCG
>CAHJXF010000241.1 GCA_903644065.1 Betaproteobacteria bacterium | reverse complement strand
CGCCGGCCGGCCGGTCCTGCTCGATTTCTATGCCGACTGGTGCGTGTCGTGCAAGGAGATGGAGCGCTTCACGTACACCGACGCGCGCGTCGCGTCGCGCCTGCAGGCGTTCGTGCTGCTGAAGGCGGACGTGACCGCCAACGACGCCGACGATCGCGCGCTGCTCAAGCGCTTCGGGCTCTTCGGGCCGCCGGGCATCGTGTTCTTCGGTGCGGACGGCCGGCCGCGCAACGAGGCCGACGTGATCGGTTTCCAGGATGCCGAGCGCTTCCTCGCGAGCCTGGCCGTGGTCGCGCCGCCGTCCGCGCCGTCCGCGCCGTCCGCGGTACCGTCCGCGGCATTGTCAGCGCCGTCAGCGCCGTCAGCGGCGTCGTCGACCGGCAGCTGAGTTCAGCCGATGTTGTCGATGCGGTCGAACAGTCGCTCGAACATCAGGGCGTCCATGAAGAACTTGGTTGCCCAGTTCGGATAGCGCCACGTCATGTAGTCCTCGCCGATGGGGTGCGACCCCTTGACGGCGCCGCGCGTCTCGGGCGGCCCGTCGAGGACCTGCAGTCGCATGTTGAAGCGGTTGGCCGCACGGGCGTGCGCCTGGAGGTCGGTGCGGCCCGTGACCTTCGCGAGCCGATACCAGTTGAGCGCCATCTGCGCGTTGCCGGTCATGCAGCTCCAGTCGCTGAGCGGCCGCCAGCGCGGCGAGAAGTTGGCCGACAGCGAACCGTCGTCGTTCTGCGCCGCCGCCAGCGCGTCGGCCATCGCCAGCGCGCGGGCGACGTGATCGTCGCGGCCGAGGGCGACACCCACTTCGAGGATGCCGCGGATCGCATAGGCGATGGTGTGCGTGAGCGCGCGGTCGTCGGGCTCGGGCGTCAGGCAGTTGCCGGGCAGCCAGTGGTTCGCGGCCGCGGTCGCAAGCGCCCAGTCGACGTTGCGCGCGGCCGCTTCGAGATGGCCTGCGTCGTTCGTGACCTCGAACGCGCGGACGAGTCCGAAGGCCGAGCGCACGTTGTAGGTCGCGTTGACCGACGGGGCGAACGGCGACGGGAAGCGCCGCCAGCCGCCGTCGTCGTCCTGCGCCGCGACCAGCCAGTCGGCGGCGCGCACCAGCGCCCGGTGGATCGTCTCGTCGCCGCTTTCCCGCGCGGCGCGGGCCAGGCCGAACAGCACCTGGCCGGTGTTGAACACGGTCGGCGCGACGACCGGCGCGTCCATCGTGCCGGCGCGGATGCCGCCTTCGGGCAGCTGCTCGGCGACTTCCCAGCGCGCCATGCGGAGCGCCGCCGCCGCGTGGGCCGGCGCAGCGAAGTGCCGCGCGTAGTCGTACAGCGTCGGGATCAGGTAGCCGGTGGTTTCCGGATACGACGCGAGCCAGCGTCGCTCCCGGATGTCCCACGAATGAGCGACGCCGTCGTCGGGCGTGGCGCGCTGCGCGACGAGGATCCATTCGGCCGCCGCCGCGAGATGCGCCTCGAGCGAGCGCGCCGCGTGGAACGAGCGGCCGGTGCGGTCGCGCAGGTGGGCGAGCCAGTGCCTCACGCCGCGCGCGCCCGGTCGGCGGCCGCGAGCTCGTCCGCCGTCGAATAGATCGTGATGCCACGCGCCATCAACGCGGACAGGTGGCGATGGAACGAGCGCGCCGGGATGAACCACGACGCGGCCTCGCCGATCGGGCCGAGCGTCATCAGGCCGGCCCGCACGAATTCGTCGGCGAACCACGCGCGCAGGTCGTCGCGCCCGGGCGCGTCGATGCGCCTCGTCATGTAGGCGGGCACGAGCGGCGCGACCGGCACCTGCACCAATCCGCCGGACGGGTCGCGGCACGGCATCCAGCACGACGAACGGCTGCGGACCGGCAGCGGAAACGCGTCGCCCAGTTCGTCCTCGAGCAGGTGGTAGAAGGTCACCGGCCCCATCGAGATGCCGAGGCCGAGCACCTTCGCATCCAGTTCGAGGCAGCGCTGCCAGGGCGACCCGGCGCCGAAGATCGACGGGGCGCGGTGATGGTCGTCGACGACGCGATGCGCATGGCGACCGATGGCGGACACCGAATGCGTGGGGTGGACGCTGCGCGCGATGCCGTCCAAGCCGAGGAAGGCGGCCGGCAACGAGCCGAGATGCGTGCCGTGCCGCCGCGGGTCGAACACGTAGTCCGCATTGCCGCAGGTCGCGAGGATCGTGCCGCCCGGCAGCCAGTAGGTCGGCACGACCAGCGTGCCGGACGGCCCGACCGCATCGATCAACGCCCGCAGCACCGTGCGCGGCCCGCCGTCCACGTAGCCGATGCTCTTCAGCGACGCGTGCAGCATCACGGTGTCGCCCGACCGGATGCCGAGCGCCGCGATGTCGCGATCGAGGTCGCTCGCCGTGACGATCGCGCGGCTGCCGCGCAACTCGGCCAGCCGCCGTCGACGGTGGTGGTTCGAGAGCAGCGCGCGGACGACGCTCTTCGCTTGAGCGAGCATGGCGGACGGGATGAAAGGCGACGCCCCGCTTGTACGCGAGCGCCGATCGGCGGGCAACCGCCGCGTCGATGCGGGGCGACGACGCGACGCGGCGGATCAGGCGTTCGGCGCGCCGCACACGAGGCATTGCGGATCGCGGGTCAGCGCGATGGTCTGCCAGGCCATGGTCCGCGCGTCGAGCAGCGCCAGGCCCGCGTTCGACGCGGGCAATCCCACGATCAGCTTGGCGGCTTCCGCGGCCTGCATCGCGCCGACGATGCCGGTCAGCGGCGCGAAGACGCCGAAGGTCGAGCAGGCCACCTCGTCGGGCTCGTCGCTCTCCGGGAACAGGCAGGCGTAGCAGGGTGACCGGGCGCCCCCGTCCGGCGGCGTGCGGAGGTCGAAGGTGGCGATCTGTCCGTCGAAGCGGACGGCGGCGCCGGACACCAGCGGCACGCCGGCGGCGACGCACGCCCGGTTGACCGCATGGCGGGTCGCGAAGTTGTCGCTGCAGTCGAGCACGACGTCGGCATGCGACACCACGCTCGCCAGGCGCTCGCCGGACAACCGTTCGACGAGCGGGACGACCTCGACCTCGGGGTTCAGCCTGCGCAACGCGGCGGCGCCCGACAGCGCCTTCGCGACGCCCAAGTCGGGCGTGCCGTGGAGGATCTGGCGTTGCAGGTTGGTCAGGTCCACCGCGTCGTCGTCGACCAGCGTGATGCGGCCGACGCCGCTTGCCGCGAGGTAGATCGCCGCGGGCGAGCCGAGGCCGCCGGCGCCGATCACGAGGACCCGCGCGTCGCGCAGCCGCTGCTGTCCTTCGATGCCGATATCGTCGAGCAGGATGTGGCGCGAGTAGCGCAACAGCTGATCGTCGTTCATTACGACGCCACGGCGTCGACCGATCGCTCGAACGAAGGGCCGCTCACGAGCGGCCCCTGCGTCACGCGCGCTGCCTCAGGGCTTGGCGGCCGGCGTCGTCGTCGCTGCCTTCGACACCAGCTGCTCGGGCGCCAGCGCCGCCGTCATCTTCTTCGTCTCGACCGGCTCGCCCTTCAGCAGGTGCAGGGCCTGCTGCAACTGGTAGTCGTCCTTCGAGCCGAACTCGATGGGCTTCTTCAGCGCCGCCGCCCGGCGGTCGTCCTCGGCCTTCTTCTCCTCGGGCGACTGCTCGATGCCCTTCTTCTCGTTGGCCGCGGCCGTCGCGGCGGCGAGCTCGGTGTTGTTGAGGTGGTGCTCGAGGTCGGCTTCGCGGGGGAACGCGAAGATGTTGCCTTCGGCCGTGTCGTCGACGACGTAGTCGGGGACGATGCCGGTCGCCTGGATCGAACGGCCGTTCGGCGTGTAGTAACGCGAGATGGTCAGCTTGATGCCGGTTTTCCGCTCGGGCGGCAGCGGCAGGATGGTCTGCACCGAGCCCTTGCCGAAGGTGGTCGTGCCGACGATCTTGGCGCGCTTGTAGTCCTGCAGCGCGCCGGCCACGATCTCCGAGGCCGACGCGGAGCCGCCGTTGACCAGCACCACCATCGGCACGTCGCGGATCGCCGCCGGCAGGTCGCGCAGCACGTCGTCGCCGCCGCGCTGGTACTCGTCGCGCGTGGCCATGAACTTGCCTTGCGCTTCCTGGATCTGGCCGCGCGTCGACACGATCAGCACGTCCTTCGGCAGGAACGCGGCCGACACGCCGATCGCACCGGGCAGCACGCCGCCCGGGTTGTTGCGCAGGTCGAGCACCAGGCCCTTCAGCGGACCGGCCTTGTACAGCTCGTTGATCTTGCTGGCCAGGTCGGACACGGTCGGGTCCTGGAACTGCGACACGCGCAGGTAGCCGTAGCCCGGTTCCACCGCCTTGGCGCGCACGCTCTGCACCTTGATCTCTTCCCGGATCAGCGGCACGACGATTGGCGTGTTGACGTCTTTCCGGGCCAGCGTCAACGTGACCTTGGTGCCGGGCGCGCCGCGCAGCTTGGTCACCGCGTCGTTCAGCTTCAGGCCCTTGACGTTGGTGTCGTCGATCTTGACGATCAGGTCGCCCGACTTGACGCCCGCCTTGAACGCCGGCGTGCCTTCGATCGGCGAGACGACCTTGATGAAGCCGGAACCGTCGTCGACGCCGTCCTCGCGGCCGACCTCGATGCCGAGTCCGCCGAAGCGGCCGACCGTGGTCTCGCGCAGGTCCCGGAACGCCTTTTCGTCCAGGTAGGCCGAGTGCGGATCGAGACCGGACACCATGCCGTTGATGGCCTCGGTGATGAGCTTCTTGTCGTCGACCGGCTCGACGTAGCTGCTCTTGATCGCGCCGAAAACGTCGGTGAACTGACGAATCTCGTCGATCGGCAACGGCGTGCGCTGATCTGATGCCCGCTGCGCCGTCGCCGTGATGCCCAGCGACAGCAGCACGCCGGCCAGCACGCCGGTGGAGATCAGACCGACATTCTTGAAGGATTTCCGCATGGACGTCTCGACGGGGAGCGAATCAAACAGGAGGGAAGCGGGAGGCTGCCAGGGACCACGATGCCAGGTCGCCGGCGTCGTCAACGACATGGACCGAACGACGCAGCTTCCGTGCCGAAGACGAAGCATTCCGTGACACATGCATCGGGGTCCGTACGGCAGGGCGAGCACGCGGTGCGCCGGGACGGAAGGTTCGACGAGCGGGCTTCAACGGCCGCCGAGCCACGACGACGGATCGAACGGTCGCCCGCGAAAACGGAGTTCAAAGTATAGACCGGTCCGCTCGTCGCCATTGCTGCTGCCGGCGCGCGCAACGACGTCGCCCGCCTGCACCTTGTCGCCGGGGCGCTTCTGCAGCGAGTCGTTGTTGCCGTAGATGGACAGGAACTGCCCACCGTGGTCGACGATCAGCAGGTTGCCGAAGCCGCGCAGGTCGTCCGCGAAGATCACGGTGCCGGCCGCCACCGCGCGCACCTCGGCGCTCGGTTCGGTGCGGATGAACAAGCCTTTCCAGGTGGCGCCGCCGTCCCCGCGCGGCGTGCCGTAGCGCCCGGTCACGCTGCCGCGGACCGGCCAGCGCATCTGGCCCCGAAGCGCCGCAAAGGCGCCG
>CAHJXF010000240.1 GCA_903644065.1 Betaproteobacteria bacterium | reverse complement strand
CGGCCGGTCGTTCACGAGGCGGCCCGTCCGGCCCGCGGCGACGTCACGCTCACCCGGGGAAACATGCCGGAGCTCGATGCCGACGGCGCGCAGCGCCTGGCGCGCGAAGGCGTCCTGCTCGACTCGCGCATCGCCGCGAACTACGCGGGCGGAGCGACTGCGCCAAGCGAGCCGGCGCGCGGCCACATTCCCGGCGCGCGCAGTGTCCCGGCGGCGAGCAACCTGGACGTCGACGGACGATTCCTCGTCGACGACCGGCTGCGTGCGCTGTATGCCGCGGCCGGTGTCGACGGCTCCCGTCCGGTGGCGGTCTACTGCGGCGCCGGCGTCTCCGCGGCCCACGATGTCCTCGCCCTCGCGTCGATCGGCATCGACGCCCCGATGTACGTCGGATCGTGGTCGGCGTGGAGCGCCGATCCCGCGCGTCCGGTCGCGCGCGGCGACGTCCCGGGATGACGGCGCGTCGCTTTCGTCCCTTCGTTCAATCAACGACCATGCAGAGGAAATCCATGTTCAACCGCACCGCGCTCTCCACGGCTCTCGGCATGTGCCTGACGATGCCGGCGGGTTTCGCCATCGCCCAGGTCGCGCCGGCGAGCGACAATGCCGTCGGTGTGTCCAATCTCGATGCGGTGATCGTCACGGGCACGCGGCAGTCGAACCGCACCGTAGGCGATTCGCAATCGCCGGTCCAGGTGATCTCGAGCAAGGAATTGCAGTCGAGCGGCTATGCCGACATCGGCAGCATCCTCAACTCGTTGCTGCCGTCGGTCGACTTCCCGCGCCAGAACCAGGGTGCCGCGAGCGTCCAGCGGCCGTTCATCCTGCGCGGGTTGTCGCCGAACGAGGTGATCGTGCTGGTGGACGGCATCCGCTATCACACGTCGGCGACCGTGAACCTCAACGCCGACATCGCGCGCGGTTCGGCGCCGGTCGACGTGGGCAGCATCCCGGTGGCCGCGATCGACCACATCGAAGTGCTGACCGACGGGGCTTCGGCCCAATACGGGTCGGATGCGATCGCGGGCGTCGTCAACATCATCCTGCGGCACGGCGCCGGTCCGGGCAGCAACTTCGTCAGCGGCCTCGCCAGCAAGACCTACCGGGGCGACGGCGCCAACGGGACGCTGACGGGCAGCGATGGGCTCGCGTTCGGCAGCGCCGAACATCCGGGCTGGGCGCGCCTGTCGTGGAACCTGTCGAAGCAGCAGGGCACCAATCGCGCGGAGTTCGGCGATCAGACGCCCGCGGTGATCGCGGCGGCCGGCGGCCCCGCGTACCAGTTCCGCGGCGATTCGCCCGAGGTCGCGCAGCAGGGCGCGCTGAATTTCGAGTTCAAGGTGAGCGACGACATCCAGTTGTTCGGCTACCTGATCGGCGGCCAGCGCGAGGACACGACCTACGGGTTCTATCGCACGCAGAACAACAATCGCAACATCACCGCGCTGTATCCGAACGGCTATCGCCCGGAGCAGGTGGCGACTTCGGTCGACGGCGAATTCGTGCTCGGCTTGAAGGGCCTGGCCTACGGCTGGGACTGGAAGGCCTACACCAACATCGGCGCGAACTCGGTGCAACTGCGCGCGGCCAACACGCTCAACGTGTCGCTCTACAAGTCGTTCGGCTACTCGCCCGCGGTGTTCTATCTCGGCGCCTACCAGGCGAGCGACAGCCAGGCGAGCCTGCAGGCTTCGCGCGACGTCGACGTGTCGTTCCTGACGAATCCGGTGACGGTCAGCGTCGGTCTCGAGGCGCGCCAGGAACGCTATCGCATCACGAAGGGCGACTTCACGTCGTACTACGGCGACGCGATCGGCAGCGCGGTCGGTGCGCAGGTGCGCACCGGCACGCCACCGGAGCAGACCGGCAGCTGGTTCCGCACCAGCGGCAACGCCTACATCGACCTCGAGACCAAGCTGACCGATCGACTGTCGGCCGGCATCGCCGCACGCTACGAGGACTACAGCGAGGGTGTCGGCTCCACCGAGTCCGGCAAGCTGTCGCTGCGCTACCAGTTCGCGCCGCAGACCGCGTTGCGCGGCACGGCGTCCAACGGCTTTCGCGCGCCGTCGCTGGCGCAGGAGCACTACCAGTCCATCAACACCAGCATCGTCTCGCAGACGCTGCAGCAGTCGGGCACCTACGCGGTCGGCAGCGCCGCGGCGCGGGCGCTCGGCGCGCAGCCGCTACGGCCGGAGAAGTCGGCTAACTACAGCGTCGGCCTGGTGCTCAAGCCGACACGCGACCTCGACGTCACGATCGACGCGTACCAGATCCGCATCCACGACCAGATCGTCTACTCGGATCGCATCTCGCTGCCGGGCGGCTCGGCGATCGCCAACTACTTCAATGCCGCCGTGCCGAACCAGCAGGTCACCGGCGCGCAGTTCTTCCTGAACGGCGCGACCACCAAGACGCGCGGCGTCGACCTGGTCGCCAACTACCGTCTCGACCTCGCCGGTCTCGGCCGCGTCAATCTGTCGGCGGGCGGCAACGTCAATCACGTGACCGTGCTCGACTCGATCGGCACCAATGCGATCGTGGCCCGCTATGCCCCGACGCAGACGCTGTTCGGCGTCGGCAGCCGCGGCTTGCTGACCGACGCGGCGCCGAAGACCAAGGTGTCGCTGGCCGCCGACTGGACGTTCGGCCCCTTCGACCTGGCGGTCAATGAGACCCACTACGGTTCGGTCACGCGCGTTCCGGCCGCCAACGTGCCGGCCGCCGGCATCGTGCCGCAGAAGTACGCCGGCAAGTGGATCACCGATCTGGTGGCCAGCTACACCATCGACCACTGGACGCTCGCGATCGGCGCGGACAACGTGTTCAACCGCTATCCAGACCGCATCAACTCGCACAACGACCAGTACCTGTCCAACGAGATCCCCTACGATTCGGGCCTGTCGCCGTGGGGCATCAACGGTGGCTTCTACTATGCGAGGGGGACCTACCGCTTCTGAGACCGGCGATGCGGGACCGCTTCGACGGAGGCGGCGCCGGGAGCGGAAGACGGAGACCGTGGTCGACACGACATGCCGAACGATTTCGATACGCCGATCGAGCGGCGCGGGACCGGCAGCAACAAGTGGAGCCGCCATCCCGCGGACGTGCTGCCGCTGTGGGTCGCGGACCTCGACTTCGCCGTCGCTCCGGCGATCGTCGCCGCGATGCAGGAGCGGCTGCGCCACCCGGTGTTCGGCTACGCGGCGGCCGGCCAGCGCCTGCGCGAGAGGGTGGTCCTGCATTGCGCCGCGCGCTACGGCTGGTCGATCGCCGCCGAGGACGTGGTGTTCCTGCCGGGAGTCGAGCCCGGTTTCAATATGGCCCTGAAGGCGCTCGCGCGTCCGGGAGACGGCGTGGTCGTCAACACGCCGGTCTACCGACCGATCCTCGAGGCGCCGGGTCACTGGAACCTGCGGCGCGTCGATCTTCCGCTGACGCTCGACGGATGCGGCCAGCCGGGTATCGACGCGGACGCGCTGGACGCCGCGCTCGCGCAGGCCGCGGTCTACCTGCTGTGCAATCCGCACAATCCGACCGGCAAGGTCTTCCGGCGCGACGAGCTCGTCGCGCTCGCACAGGCGTGTGCCCGGCACGACACGTGGATCGTTTCCGACGAGATCCACTGCGACCTGACTTTCGACGGGCGCGACCACGTGCCGATCGCGTCGCTGGACGCGGAGGTGGCGCGACGCACGGTGACGCTGATGGCGGCGAGCAAGACCTACAACATCGCCGGTCTCAAGACCGCGTTCGCGATCGTGCCCGACGCCGACCTGCGCAGGCGCTTCGAAGCGAGCCGGCTCGGGATGGTGGACAGTGTCAACCTGTTCGGGCTGGTCGCGACCGAGGCCGCTCTCGAACACGGCGAAGCGTGGCGAGCGGACCTGATCGCCTATCTGGCCGCCAACCGCGATCATCTGCACGACCGCTTGCACACGCGGCTGCCCGGCGTGCGCACGACGCGACCCGAAGCGACGTTCCTCGCATGGCTGGACTGTTCGCAGATGGACCTGCGCCCCGATCCGCAGAGCTTCTTCGTCGACCGCGCCCGGGTGGCGCTCAGTGCCGGCAGCGAGTTCGGCGACACGCACCGATCTTGGGTCCGGCTGAACTTCGGCTGTCCGCGCGCGACGCTGGACGACGCGATCGAGCGGATGGCGGCGGCGCTGGACGATCGGTGAACCGGCCGTCAGGCGACCACGATGCGAAAGCCGTTGCCGCGCCAGTAGCCGTCCGGCTCGAGGCTGCCGCGATAGGTGCAGTTGGCCTTTTCGCGCGGGCTCAGGAAGCAGGCGCCGCGCAACACGCGGCGGACCGTGCCGGGCGCGGCGAGGTCCTCGCGTCCGTCGTCGACATACGGATAGGCGTACGCGGGTACGGCCATGTCGCTGCCCCACAGGGTCGACGTCCACTCCCAGACCTGGCCGGCCATGTCGTCGCAGCCGTCGGGCGAGCGACCGGCCGGGAAGAGGCCGACCGGACAGGTGTCGTTGAGGCCGGCTTCCTCCGCATTGGCGCGATCGTCGCGCCACGCGCCCGACCACGGGAAGACCAGCCCGTCGTCGACGCGTGAGCCACGGGCCGCGCGTTCCCATTCGGGTTCGGTCGGCAGGCGGACGACCCGCTCTTGTGCGATGCGGCCGGCTGCGCGCCATCGCCCGGCCAGCCACGAGCAGTATGCGTTCGCGTCGTGCCAGGTGACATCGACGGCGGGGCTGTTGGCGCGTCGCGCGAGCCGCCCGTCCGCCGAATGCCAGGCACGGCCGGTCGCCTCGACGAAGAGGCGGTAGCGATCGTTCGTGATCGGATAGCGGGCGATGCGGTAGGCGCCCAGCGTGACGCGGTGCGGTGGCGCGCTGTTCGGATGGTGGGTCGACCCCATCGTGAACGGACCGCTCGGGACCTCGATCAACGCATCCAGGTCGCGTGGATCGCCGTGCAGCGCCAGGGCCCGACCCGCCTCGATCCGCATCGCGAGCGGCAGCCGGCCCTGCTCGACGACGACGGCGAGACCACGAAGAAGCGCGGGCTGCAGCGGCGCGCCGCCCGTCGCGTCTTCCGCGATGCGGAGGGCGTCGATCGTGGCGGCGCCCGGGGCATCGCCTTCATCGCGCAGCAATCGTTCGATCAACGGCTCGGTCGATCCGCCGGCACTCGAGATCCGGCGCGCGAGCAGCCGGATGACCGGGGACCCGACGGACGGATCGTCGCGACGACGTGCGATGGCCTCGTCCAGCGAGCCTTCCTGCAGGTCGCGGGCGACGAGCGCTCTGCGCACGTAGGGCCGGCCCAGTCGCTCGAGGTCGAGCCGATCGAGCGCGAGCGATGCCGCATCGTCGGCGAGGGCGACGGCGATCAGGTCCTCGACCGCGACCCGATGCCGCGCCGCCACGTCGGCCACCCATCGATCGATCACGGCGATCGCCGTGCGGTCGACGATCCCGTTCTCCAGCGCCAGCGTGAGCAGGCCCGCATGACCCGTCACTTCGGCGCCGGCGCCGGCCACGGCCGCGGCGGGTGCCGACGACG